>NZ_DBUF01000005.1:20991-30273 GCF_002307755.1 Acinetobacter sp. UBA1297 | reverse complement strand
TGCAAATGATTCCGGACTTTGCTCCACATCTTGTTTTTCTGGCAATGGCAGTGGTTGCATTAATTGGCTCTTTTATTCCACGCCAGTTCCTTGTTCCTGTGACAGCTTTAGGCGTTATTATTTCACTAATTACTGCAAATACCCTAGGTACACCGGCTGCAAGCTGGCAATGGACATCAGTCGAGTTTAGCGAGTGGGGAAGTGCAACAGTACTTGCGCTTGTGGCCAGTGGTCTGGGATTGGGCTTATACTGGCAAAGTAGTTTGCCTTGGGTACAAACACAAAATGCAGTAACAGGCACCGTTCTACCGATCTGGTTTGCACAGCTAGTCGCTGTAATTGCTTTTGGGTTCTTTGTTGCTAATGGTGAGCTTCCTGTTATTGCATTGGTGATTACTGCACTAGCAGCAGCGGCATTGTTTATTCAATTTGCCCGTGAGCAGTTATTACAACGTCAAGTTGCGATTGTTCTACAATGGGCGATTTTACTAATTGCTTTATTGGTTTGGGCAATTCCAGAAATTTATTCAGCGCTAAATCTGGTATTAATGTTATGGGGTCTTATAATTTGCCTGATCTATGCCATTTTTGCTGGCTGGATCATGAAGATTAGCCATTTACGCAAATCTATGAACTTTAGTAATGAGCTGTTTTACAACTTGTGGCGTATTGCAGTGCGTATTGTTTTACCGTTATCTATTTTATTAGCTATGGTTGCGATTATCAGGCAGTTTATATAATGGTAAAGCATCAGCAAGTCTGGGTCGCTTATGCCCATCCTGAAGCACAGTTTCTGAGTGCTGTTGAGTTTACTGAGGGAATGACCGTTCGGGATGCAATAGAGCAAAGTGGTATACGGAATAAGATTGATTTACCTGAAGTGCTACAGACCGGAATCTTTGGCATAAAAGTGACTGAGATGAGCCAGCCATTACAGGCAGGAGACCGGGTAGAAATCTATCGGCCTTTAACCGTAAATCCGAAAGAGACTCGCCGTAAGCGGGCAGAAAAAAATCCGGTGGGACGTTATGCCAAAAGTAATCGCCTCAGACAATTGAAATGATATGAAAAACCCCTCATCGAGGGGTTTCTTTTTATTTTAAAGCGTCTATAGTGGGGGCGCATTTAAAATCGCTTCTCTGGAAGCAGGCAGACCAGGTTGGGATTCTGGAATAGTTTCCAGCCCTTCAATTTTGGTAACAATACCTGTTTCATTAAAGTAAATCTTTAAATGCTGGCCATGTGCCGCTGGAATCTTGGCTTTCTTGGCATAGGTTCCTGGGATATAGTTGTAAATGTAATCCCAGCGTAATGGATTCAATGGATCAGTTACGGTTGGGCTTCCAAGCAGAAAACGTACTTGCTGATGAGACATACCCACCTGGACTTTTGAAGCTTGTGCCTGAGTCAATGGCGTTCCCTGAGGGATATCAACTTTATAAACGCCCAAGGTTGAACAGCCGACAAGCAGTGAAGTGACGACTAACGTCAGCATAAGTTTTTGCATTTTGCTACACTATCCCAATTAATTATGATGCATTTGATCCAAGGATAAATCATACTGCATCTAAACTCTGTTGCATATTCCAACTTAAAATTTGTTGAGAGACCTTTTTTCATGGCTATTTCAAATCAAGATTTACGCAAAGCTGGACTTAAAGTTACCCTTCCACGAATCAAAATATTGGAATTATTAGAAAATTCAAAACAACATCATTTGAGTGCGGAAGATATTTATAAAACTTTACTCGAACAGGGTGAAGATGTAGGTTTAGCAACCGTTTATCGTGTGTTAACCCAGTTTGAAACAGCCGGTATTATCCAGCGTCACAATTTTGAAAATAGTCATTCAGTTTTTGAAATTATGCAGGAAGATCATCATGACCATCTGGTCTGCCTAAACTGTAATAAAGTAGTTGAATTTACAAATGATATTATTGAACAGGAGCAGCATAAGGTTGCTGAGCAATATAATTTTCATTTAACAGGTCACTCGCTCAATTTATATGGTTACTGTGGCGATACTGAATGCCAAGATGCTTTTCGCAAGAAATAAAATCTACATAAATACAACATATTAAAAGGGCCATGGAATGGCCCTTTTTATTGTCGTTATCGTTTATTGACCGTCAAAAGTAATATTACGTCCTGCAGCCATTAACTGACTGGCCCCTTCTTCGGACAGTTTGATTTGCAGACGTAAATCATTTGGAGCATCGGCATGTTTAAGGGCATCTTTGTAACTAATCTGACCGGCCTTATACAAATCATATAGTGCCTGGTCAAACGTCTGCATACCCAATTCACGTGAACGCTTCATCAGGTCCTTGATTTCATGTACTTCGCCTTTACGGATGTAATCTGCAAGCAGAGGGGTATTGATCAGGACTTCAATTGCAGCACGTCGGCCATTACCATCTAGAGTAGGGATCAACTGCTGGGCAATTACGGCTTTTAAGTTCAGTGATAAATCCATATACAGCTGGCTATGCCGGTCTGCCTCAAAGAAATGGACAATACGATCTAGTGCCTGATTGGCATTATTGGCATGTAAAGTTGCCAGGACCAGGTGACCAGTCTCTGCAAATGCAATCGCATAATCCATCGTTTCCCTTGAACGAATTTCCCCGATTAAAATAACATCAGGTGCTTGTCGCAGCGTATTTTTTAACGCAATTTCAAAGGATGCTGTATCAATACCTACTTCACGCTGGGTAATAATACAGCCGGCATGTTCATGAACAAATTCAATCGGATCTTCAATGGTAATAATATGACCTTTGGAATTATGGTTCCGATAACCAATCATTGAAGCAAGCGAGGTTGACTTACCTGTACCGGTGGCACCCACGAAAATAATAATGCCGCGCTTGGTCATAGCCAGTTCTTTTAACACCTGTGGCAGTTTCAGGTCATCCATTGTTGGAATCTGTGTTTCAATCCGGCGTAAAATCATGCCGGGTAAATCACGCTGCTGAAAGGCGCTGACCCGAAAACGGGCTGTCTTTTCCCGGTTAGTGATAGCAAAGTTGCATTCACGTGTATCTGCAAATTCCTGCCGCTGTTTATCGGTCATAATTGCATGAATCAGCTGTCCGACAATCTCACCAGTCAGTTTGTTTTTTGAAACCGGAACAATCTGGCCATTAATCTTCATTGACGGTTC
Organism: Acinetobacter sp. UBA1297; assembly: GCF_002307755.1. Classification (NCBI taxonomy): domain Bacteria; kingdom Pseudomonadati; phylum Pseudomonadota; class Gammaproteobacteria; order Moraxellales; family Moraxellaceae; genus Acinetobacter; species Acinetobacter sp. UBA1297. The sequence continues at coordinate 27,107 of NZ_DBUF01000005.1, read as the reverse complement.
AACATCGGCAGTAATAAACAGATCCGATGCTTTTTGTTCCATCATCAGGTTAAGCAAGTCATTAAAGTCCATGTGCTATCTCACTTAATTACATTGCAAATTACATAAAAGCTTCGGGCTGTTTTGCTGCCATACGGGCAGTTTGCGGGCTGATGACGCCTTTAGAGACTAAAGTTTTCAGGCTTTGGTCAAGTGTAGTCATACCATGGTTGGCACCGGTCTGAATAGCAGAATACATTTGAGCAACTTTATTCTCACGTATCAGGTTACGGATGGCCGGTATTCCGATCATGATTTCATGGGCGGCTACACGACCACCACCATTTTTCTTGAGGAGTGTTTGTGAAATCACAGCCTGAAGTGACTCAGATAGCATGGCACGAACCATATCTTTTTCTTCAGAAGGGAATACATCAATTACACGGTCAATTGTTTTTGCAGCTGATGTGGTATGCAGGGTACCAAATACCAGGTGACCAGTTTCTGCCGCAGTCAGTGCCAGACGGATAGTTTCAAGATCACGCATCTCACCTACCAGGATAATATCCGGATCTTCACGTAAGGCTGAACGCAGGGCTTCATTAAAGCCATGTGTATCACGGTGGACTTCACGCTGGTTAATCAGGCATTTTTTGGACTGATGTACAAATTCAATCGGATCTTCTACTGTTAAAATATGGTCATAACGGTTTTCATTAATATAATCGAGCATTGCTGCCAGCGTAGTTGACTTACCCGAACCTGTCGGGCCAGTAACCAGAACAATACCACGTGGATAGTCACAGATATCACGGAAGATTTGGCCCATGCCTAGATCTTCCATAGTCAGTACTTTGGATGGAATGGTCCGGAAGACTGCACCAGCTCCACGGTTCTGATTAAATGCATTCACACGGAAACGGGCGACACCGGGAACTTCAAAAGAAAAATCGGTTTCCAGCAGTTCTTCATAGTCACGGCGCTGCTTGTCATTCATGATGTCATAGACCAGACGGTGTACATCCTTATGCTCAAGTGCCGGCAGATTTATACGGCGGACTTCTCCATCGACCCGGATCATCGGCGGCATTCCTGCTGAAAGATGCAAGTCTGAGGCACCATTTTTAACCGAGAATGCCAAAAGTTCTGTAATATCCATAATGTCCCCGCCACCGTAAAAGAATTCTTGATTATTTTGTAGAATAATACGGCTTTCCCTCAGCTGAACCAACAGTTGAATACAGGGAATTTAAAAAAACTTGGCAAAATGAGAACTCAGTCAATGAATAAACTTCAAGATGCCCGTGATCAGGTTCTGGCACAGATTCAAGAAGCAAGCCACAAAGCAGGACGTGCAGATGACGCAGTACAATTACTGGCAGTTTCCAAAACACATCCTGCTGTCGTCTTACGTGAAATGTATCAGGCTGGGCAACGCAGTTTTGGTGAAAACTATCTGCAGGAAGCACTCGAAAAAATACACAGCCTGCAAGATTTAAATGATATTGAATGGCATTTTATCGGACACGTGCAGCGCAATAAAACCAAACTGCTGGCTGAAAATTTTGACTGGGTACATGGGGTTGACCGTCTTATTATTGCAGAGCGGCTGTCTGCTCAGCGACCTGAACAGCGAGCTGCTTTAAATATTTGCATTCAGGTTAATATTGATGGCCAAGAAAGCAAAGATGGCTGTTCACCTGAACAGGTTGCAGAGCTGGTCAAGATGATCAGTCAGCTTCCAAACTTATGCCTGCGTGGCCTAATGGTTATACCGGCACCAGGCCATACTGATGCATTTGAACATACCCGGCAACTATTTAACCAAGTGCGCACATTTCATGCCCATCCGCAAGTTTGGGATACCTTGAGTATGGGAATGTCAGCTGACCTTGAAGCTGCAGTGATAGCCGGCTCTACCATGGTGCGGATCGGAACAGCGCTATTTGGCACCCGGGATTCAGATAAAGTATAATCAGCACCGAAGCAACTATTTTCAAATCTGCCGGCAGTTTAAAATGAAGCTGCCTTATATTAACCAACAATTTGAATCCGACTGGCACCAGAGCCGACCGCTTTCACCTGAATCTGGATGGGAATACGCTCATGCATTTCCTGTACGTGTGAAATTAAGGTTACTTTACGACCTTGACCCTGTAAACGGTCCAGTGCATCCATGACTACATGTAGAGATGCTGGGTCTAGCGTACCGAAACCCTCATCAATAAATAAAGATTCGATTTTCATGGAACCTGAAGCCATGTTGGCGATTGCCAGTGCCAATGCGAGTGAGACCAAAAAGGTTTCTCCGCCAGAGAGTGACAGGACCGGCCGGACTTCGCCGTTCATGTGGTGATCAATAATAGCCAGTCCCAGACTGTCTTCAATTCGTTGCAACTGGTAGCGTGGTGCTAATGGTTGAAGCTGCTGGTTGGCATATTCGACCAGAATATCCAAGTGATGTTCCTGAGCAAGTTTTTTAAAGCGTGCACCGTCTGCACTGCCAATCAGCTCCGAAATACGGCTCCAACGGTATTCTTCCTGCTGTACCTGCACAATCTGTTTTTGAAACTGTTGCTGCTTATGCAAATTATGCTGCTGGATTTCCAGTTTTGTTCTTAGCTGATCACGTTCCTGATAAGTATGTTCTAGCTGTATTTCCAGATTTTCAAGCAAACTCTGTAACTGTTCAAACTCATGAGCCGGTTTGGTAGCAAGATGCTGTTCAAACTGTTCCTGTAGGGTATTTAAGGCAGTTTTTGCCTCAGATAAACCCCGATCATTCGCCTGAATCAGTTGACGTATTCGCTGTTCTTCTGTCGCATCTTGTAATACTAAAAACTCAATCAGTTCAGGGGAATAGTCAGGATGATCATTGAGCCAGTGTTGAACTTGGGCATATATATTCGTATATTCCTGCTGAACATGCTGTCGGGTCGCCTGAAATTGAGAAATTTTGGATTGCTGCTGCTGATAGTTTTGCTGAAGTCCTTCAAAATACTGTTGTTTTTCTAAGCAGGATTGTTCCAGTATAGAAAGCTGTTGCGTAAGGTCATCCAGCCAATGTTGGGCCTGTTCGTAAGTTTGTCCGGCAACTTTCAGCGTTAATTCTTTAACCTGTGTAACATTATCTAGACCTTGCTGCTTGAGCTGTTCCAGCTCTTGCTCTAATTGAACAATTTGCGTATTTAAATATTGATATTGAAGCTGTTGAGGCTGTAATTTTAGGTTTAGCTGCTCTAGTAAGCCTTTATGAGTATTTAGCTGCTCAAGCTGTAACAAGCGATTCTGGAAAACCTGATAAATATGCTGTGCTTCTTGAAGGCTATTCTCATGCCAGTCTGAATGTTGACTTGAAGGCAGTTTCTCTAAAATTGGAGTAGCGAGCTGTTGTAACTGCTGTGCACGGGTACATTGTGCTCGAAGCTTTTCGAGTTGCCGAACCAATTCATTATACTGCGACTGGGTCTTTTGAGTTTCTGTAATATTGAAATCAAGCTGTTCACGTACTTTAAGCTGAACCTGTTGTAGCTCTCCTAGTTTTAAAAGCAATTGTTCGGGGGGCTGTTCCCATAGAAGCTCTAGCCCGGAAAAACTGTATTTGTGCTGAAGCTGCTTTTGTAATTGCTGTATCTGTTCAAGAAAGTGCTGTTGCTGTTGCTGCAAATGTGACAGGACGGTTTCCTGTTTTAGATACTGCTGCCGGGCAGCCAGCCACTGATTTTGAGCCTCCTGTTCTTTTTGCAGATAATTTTTTTCCTGCTGTTCCTGTATAACCAGCAATGATTTCTCAAGTAAATGCTGCTGTTCACGATAAGGATGCTGCTGGCTGCCGCAGACCATACACGGTTCATCTGGCTGCAGAGCTGCACGTAACTGCTCAATATTTTCTGAAAAGAGTAGACGCTGTTGCTGTAATTGCTTCTGTAACAGTTCACGCTCTTTCTTGTCATGCTCATAAGCTGATTGCTGTTCCAGCATTGCATTGTGCAGCTCTTGAATCTCACTTTTTAATTGATGAATATTCTGGTCGAGGCTTTGATGTTCACTATAGTGTATCTGCCAGCGTTCTAGCTGGTGCTGGAGCTGTTCAAACTGATAGGTGCGTTCAAGCTGTTGCTCACGCTGCTGATACAAATCACGCAGTTTTTGTTCAAGCTGGTTGGCATCACCTGCATGTTGAACTAGTTTATGAAGTTGCTGTTCAATTGAATCCTGCTGGATTTGAAGATGGATAATTTGATCTTGCGTGTACAGTTCCGATGCCTGTTGAGCCTGAGCTATATAGGCTTTCAGGTGCTGTAAACTGGCTTGCGGTTCACTATCAAAACCGCACAATTGCTGGCTTTGTGCAAGTTGCTGCTGTAGTTGCTGCTGTATATTTTCCAGCTGCTGATATTGTTGCTGTGCCTGCTGTAACTGTTCAAGTTGCTGCTGTTGTTCAGCAGTTTTTTCCTTAAGTTTATTGCGTACCTGCGTATACTGACTCTCAATTAGCTTCCGCTGGTCCAATAACTGCTTGGCCTGATTTAAATAGGGAGCTAATTGGTTCTGACGCAGCTTTTCATCTTCTACTGCAGTTCTGGCTGCCTGACAGCTTTTTTGTGCTGCCTCATACTGCTCACAAACCTGCTGGAACAACTGCTGGTGTTGAGAAATTTGTTTTTCAAGATTCTGCAATTGCTGCTCACAGCGTTTTTGCTGAAGCAGGACTGGACGAATGGAGGCGAACTGCTCAAGCTGTTGTAAACGCAGGCGCTGTTCAACCAGCTTCTGGTTGGCATCCAGCTGGACCTGATAAAACTCCTGCTTGGCCTGTATCTGGGTGTAGAGCAGGTTGTGATTCTTATGCCATTGCAGTTCATTTCTTAAAATCTGGCGCTGTTGCTCAAGTTGCTGCACTTGCTGTTGTCGTGCTTTATATTGATCTTCGAGTTGCGCCATCTGTTCAGTACTGAGCAGCTCTACATGGCCAAGCAGCTCATTTAATTTTTCTCGCTGTACCCGGACCATTTTGGTCCGTTCAAACGCAGCCTTACCCACCAGACTGAAAATATTGGAATTGGTCAGGTATTCCAGCAGGTCAGCCCGCTCATTGTCTTTGGCTTTTAAAAACGCTCCAACTTCTGACTGCGCCAGAAGTACGGCCCGGGTAAACTGTTCAAAGCTCAGACCAATCAGCTCCAATACCTGTTTATCACACTCTTTAGCCTTGTCTGTAAGCATGTTGCCATCAGTGACACAGACCAATGCACGCTGCACTGCCTGTAATTTACCTTCGGCATGTCCGCGTGCACGTTTTAATTCCCAGCGGGCAATATAGCGTTTCTGATTCTGGGCGATGAACTCAAGCTCACTATAGGCATGGGCTGTTCCTCGCCGCAGGATATTGAGGGTTGAATCAATCTGTACGTCTTGGCCGCTGACGTCCTTGAGCTTACCTTCATGGGTTTTTAATCTGGGAATTTTATTAAATAATGCCAGACACATCGCATCCAGCAGGGTCGATTTTCCTGCACCTGTGGCGCCAGTAATAGCAATCAGACCAGCATGCTGTAGAGGGTCAGCCTCAAAATCGATTTCCTGTTCACCCGCCAAAGAAGCCAGATTCTGGAGTTTTAGACGTACAATTTTCATGTATTATCCGCCGTTTTCACTTTATGTTCTGACTGCTGTGCATCTTGCAGTAGTGCTATAAAATCTTGCTTGACCTGTTCATCCTGGCTATAGCCCATTTTCTGCCATAACTGTTCAAAGAGCTGTTCAGGGGTTGGCGGTGCCAGATCAATTTTAGATGCATGAACTTCAGATGAACTCTGTTGTAAATATTTCCGGCTGATCCGCACCAGCCGATAGCGCTCGGGTGGGAGCAGATCTTCAATTTTTTTGCGTAAGTCATGTGGAGGGGGAATCAAGCTATAATATTCAATATCAAGATAATCACGCTGGTCGATATCAGAAATTTCTCCTGCAGGTAGTAAGGTTAGCTGCGTTAATACCTCATCGAGTTCACCGCTCAAGCGGTGTAGCTGTACAGTACGCGGAATATAAAGCGGATTCATCTCGAGTCTATTCTCAGATAGAGCCGGATCAATATTGACCTCAAGTACCTGATGTTTATAGTTGAGTTCGCTAAA
>NZ_DBUF01000005.1:285-20985 GCF_002307755.1 Acinetobacter sp. UBA1297 | reverse complement strand
CTAAACAGTTCAGTCGAAAGTGCTTCATGGTTGCCAATAATGATGGGCCGTTCCGACTCTTTAGACTCATCAGCACCCTGCATATGTGCATGAGACATAAGAATTAATGCCTGATCTGCAGTTTTACGCTGCAAGGCCTCCTTAATAAGTGCCTGATGTATGTATTCGATTGCCTGCTGGCTGTCTTGGGTTGCTTCACCATGACCGGTAATTTCAGCCGGGCGTAAAAAGGGCAGTGCAATACACCAGGCAACTATTTCTTGATATTCATTATGAATAGGTAAAATCAGCCGGTCGAAATCAAGACGGTGCTCGGTATTCCAGCGCACGATACCGACTGTTTTTGCATTGTATTTCTCAAGTAAAGGTTCAACCTGTTCAAGACGATAACCAGAGTCATGGTTGCCGGCAATCATCAGGGTTTGCATATGGGGAGCAGCAGAGTGCGCATCGGCCAGAAATTGATAGAGCTGCTTTTGAGCACTAGATGCCGGATTAATCACATCAAAAACATCACCAGCAATTAGTAGCGCATGTGGCTGTTTGTCTTTAATCTGTTCTATAAGCCAGGTCAGAAACTGTTGATGTTCATACTGCCGCGAATGGTTATAGAAAAACTGCCCCAAGTGCCAATCTGAAGTATGAAAAAAACGTACCGCCATGCCTGCCCCAAAACTCAATGCTACCACTGCAAGGCTATACTATAAGCATTTCCGCCTGTACTTGGCTAGTTGCCAGCAGATAATCTATTGTATGTCAGCTTAAAACTTATAAGGATAAATAAATAGAAATAAAGGGTTTTAAAGTAGCAAGCTAAAATATACAGGCAAAATAAAAGCCGACGATTCGAGTGATGAGTAAATCGTCGGCCAAGGAAGGAAACTTCGATGAGTGATACCAGGATATACACTCGCCATGAAGTTCAAGTTATTGCTTTGATAAGTAAAGGCCACCGTAAACAGATGCGGATGCCATGCATCGTTTGCGGTTGCTGCTGGCCTTGTACCCTATATAACGTAATGTCCTCGGATTTGGTTGACAAAGAAATGCAAAAAAATTAAAAAAACTTTTTATCCGGCTTATACTGAAAAAAATCTGTTGTTTTAGGACTGGTCAAATGCCCTCGCTTACAAGATATTATTTGGAGTTTTTCCTTTGGTGTTTGGGACTTACCTTAGTGGTAGGCGTGGTCGCTGCATTATTACCGGCGGGTCTGGGCGGTATCTTGACTATTATTCCTTATATGGCCGCGATGATCATTACCCTATACAAGTTTTTAAATCAACAGGGCCGTGCGCCAAGCCAGCGGGAAAGAAAAAGGCTGACTTTGGGATTTACCCTGATATTTTGGGGTTATAACCTGAGTTTTCTGGTTCTAGGTTTAGTGTGGTTTTCAAGAAAAGATCCGGAAATATGGCAGAATTTTATGCTGTATCTTCAGCACCCGCAATTTTTGAGTCTGGTTGCAATTATGTGTCTGCTCATGGCCATTCCTTTATATTTACTGACATACTGGTTCTATGGACCACAAGCCCAGCGTATGGCTCAGCATAAATTTGGCTCATCTGACTAAAAAATATAAGAGGACTACATGATGCAGCAGAAACCACAGGTATTAATCACCGGTGTCAGCGGTTTTATTGGCCAACATCTTGCTGCTTACCTGATTCAGCAGGGTTATCAGGTGATTGGTCTGACACGTAATCCAAATAGAAGCTCTTCTCAGGCCGGTTTGCGATATATTCACCGTTTGGAACAGATCAGTCAGGAACCGATTGATTATGTAATTAATCTGGCAGGTGAGAATATTGGCCAGTCACGCTGGACAGAAAAGCGCAAACTTGAACTGATCAATAGCCGGATTGAGACAACACGTCAAGTATTTGAATGGCTACAACAGAACAGGATACAGCCACATCGCATCATTTCAGGTTCTGCGATAGGGTACTATGGTATTGATCCACAAGAACAGTGGAGCGGATACTGTAATGAAAGCTCACCGCCGCAGGATATCTTTATGTCCGAGCTATGTCAGCGGTGGGAACATCAGGCAAAAAACAATCCCGGACAACAGGTTAGTATTATCAGGCTTGGAGTAGTCTTTGCCAGAAACGGCGGGATATTGCCACAGATGCTTATGCCAATCCGTTTTAATCTGGTCGGCAAGATCGGTCATGGCCTTCAGCCGGTAACCTGGATTCATATTAATGATGTGGTGCGTGCCATTACATTTATTTTACAGCAGCGTGAGGCAAAGGCAGTCTATAACCTGGTAGCGCCAGAACAGGGCACTCAGAGAAAATTTGCTGAAATAGCTGCTGCTAAATTACATAAAAAACCATTGTTGAGTATGCCAGCCTGTGTATTGAAAACAATGCTGGGTGAACAGTCACAACTGGTATTAAATGGGCAGTTTGTAATGCCTCAAGCTTTATTGGAACAAGGCTTTGAGTTTCAATATCCAGATTTAAATAGTGCACTTACCGATCTTTTAGATGAGAAATGATCATCTGCTTTTAGCTGGCCGTTGAGTGAACCCTATCATAACTTTGAGGAATTAAGCGTTCAGGTGAATAAACTTGAGGCTCAATCAGGGGCGGCTGCTTAAGAATGAGCTGACGCAGCAGGCGGGCAGATGCAGGCCCCATGCAGAGACCATTACGGAAATGCCCGAAATTCGCCCATAAATTATTAATATCTGGTATTTTTCCGATGTAAGGGATACCTTCTGGAGAACCGGGACGCAGCCCAGCCCACTGTTTCATAATGGGAAATTGGGCCAGTTCAGGCACCATTTCCAGAGATGCAGTTAAAATACTTTCTGAAGTCTGAGAATTTATAGAAGTATTAAAACCCTGATGAGCCATGCTCGAACCACAAACAATATGGCCATCAGAACGTGGTATCAGATACATTACCCGGTTCATGCACATGGTCGGTAACCAGTTCTCCGGTGTCTTGAACAGAATCATCTGCCCATGTACCGGTTGTACCGGTAACTGGATATTTAACTGTCTAGACCACTGTTCAGACCAGGCGCCTGTAGTCAGTACAAACTGATCGGCCTGGAAGCTACGAAGATTCTGGTCTCGTACAGCCACAACCTGTCCATGTTGAATATCAAGCTGTTGAATTGCTGTATTTTCGAAAAACTGCACGTTAGGATGCGTTTTTAAATAATTCTGAATCGATTGTAATAACCGTGGATTACGAATATTGGCAAGCTGGGGGAAATAGAGGGCTTCTTTAAAACCAGATGCAATATGCGGGTTAATCTGACGAAGCTGCTCATGCTGTACAAGCTCGCAGATTTGCATTGGCTCCTGAAATTGCTGGCTATAACTCAGGCCCTGCCTAAAATCTTCCTGGTCAAAAATCAGCATACCGGTTTCATGAATCTGAAAATCTATTCCTGAAACCGGTTGCAACTTCTGGTTCCATTCCTGGTATAAAGCTTTGCCAAATTGAGCCAGCTGGTTTACGGCGGGTGCATAACGCCAGGGATACATTGGAGAGAGGATTCCACCGCCTGCCCAAGAGGCACTCCCGCTGTAGGGCTGATCAAAAATATCAACTGAACAGCCCTGTTCTATGAGCTCAAGTGCCGTAAGCAGTCCACTGATTCCGGCTCCAATAATGGCAATCTTCATTATCCTGTCCGAATTTTACTGCATGGCCTTAAGTTTAAGCGCTGCTTCTTCAGCAAAATAGGTCCAGATTCCATCCGCACCAGCCCGACGGCAGCAGAGTAATGATTCAAGGATGACACTGTCGGACAGCCAGCCATTCTGGATCGCGCCTGCCAGCATCGCATATTCGCCACTTACCTGATAAATAAAAGTAGGTACACCGAAAGTATCTTTCACCTCCCGCACAATGTCGAGATATGGCATACCTGGCTTGACAATCACCATGTCTGCACCTTCCTGCAGGTCTAGGGCAATTTCATGCAGGGCTTCGGCACGATTACCTACGTCCATCTGGTAATTATATTTATTGCCACCTTTCAGATTGCTGGCCGAGCCTACCGCATCACGAAAAGGGCCATAGAAACTAGAAGCATATTTTGCTGAATAGGCCATGATACTGGTATAAATATGTCCATTGGCTTCAAGCGCCTGACGGATTGCACCAATGCGTCCATCCATCATGTCACTCGGTGCAATTACATCTGCACCTGCTTCAGCATGGCTTAATGCCTGCTTGATCAGGCATTCTACAGTCTCATCATTAAGTACATAGCCACTAGCATCAATAATACCGTCCTGGCCATGAGTCGTATACGGGTCAAGTGCACCATCCGTGATAAGTACCATATCAGGTAACTCTTTTTTCAGCAGGCGAACAGTAGTTTGCACCAGACCATCTTCATGCCATGCAGCCTCAGCTGTCAGGCTTTTATCTTCTTGAGGCGTCACCGGGAATAATGCCAGCTTGGAAACTCCGAGTTCCAGAAGACGTTCCGCTTTTTTTAGTAATAGGTCTGCAGAGAGGCGCTGTACATTCGGCATGCTTGGAATATTCTGGCTCTGATTTTGTCCAGGTAACACAAATACGGGATAAATCAAATGATCAGCTGTTAGTTGCGTTTCCCTGACCATTGATCTCATTTTTTCATTTTTTCGAATACGACGCATGCGGGTGGCAGGAAATGCAGGACGATTGAACGTATAAGTCATAACAATCTCGATCATCAGTATTAAACTACCCGCTATTGTAGACCCATAATCTGGGTTTAGGGCGACGGTATTTATTTATTTATTCAATAAAGGTAATTCGGGCAAATGGTTAACGAGACAAATAAAAGCTGGACTGGCAATATTCATCTGGGCTCGAAAGTCGATATTGATGTGGTGCTCAGACAGTTATGCAAGGCATTTAACAGTTCCCCCTATTTTCAGCATAATGGTATGACTATGCGGGTCATTGAAGGGCAAATTGAGGGTTACATTGAAATGCAGCCTTATATGATCGGTAATGTGGCTTTCCAAATACTGCATGGCGGTGTGGCTGCAACTTTGCTGGACAGTATCGGTGGTATTGTTGCCATGGGCGAACTATATAAGCGCGCGCCTGCAGAGCAACTGGCAGATACCATTAAAAAAGTCTCCCGACTGGCGACTGTTGATATGCGGGTTGATTATCTGGCTCCGGGCCGTGGACAGCATTTTATTGCACGTGCTGAAACGCTCAGATTAGGACGTAAAGGCTGTACCATGCGTATGACTATGGTCAATGATGAAAACAAGGCGATTGCCACAGCAATTGCGTCTTATGCCTATTAGAAAAACAATTAAAGCAAGATAGCCTGATGTAGATGAGATAAAACCGGCTTTGGAGTTAAATGCTAAAACTTCTTTAAAATTGTAGTTTCTATTTGGAGAATCGGCAGAGCTTTCTCATATAAAGAGAACTCGCCAGTTACATTTTTTTTGCGACATTTATTTTAAAGCTGCATTAAAATCCATCTCCTTCTCCAAAGCCCTGCATGAAAAACAAGCCCCAAATAAAAATTGGATAGGCTCCAGACAAGGTCTTTTCACCCATACAGTGCTTTGGTCCATATTCAAAAGGAATAGCCTATGACTGATGCTCAAGCTCATGATCTCGACCCGGCGCAAGTCACTTCTTCTGGCGATCTCCCTCCTCCCAATAAAAGAAAAAAACTTCTTAAAATTGTAGCGATTCTTTTTATTGTCGCGGTGCTGATCTATGCATTGTGGATGTACTTTGCCAGCCGTTCGGTTTCTACAGATAATGCCTACGTAGGGGCCGATACTGCCCAGATTACCTCTATGGTGAGCGGACAGGTTACAGAAGTGCTGGTCAAGGATACCCAACAAGTCAAACAGGGAGATGTACTGGTACGTATTGATCCGCGTGATGCTAAAATTGCTCTGGCGCAGGCACAGGCAGAACTGGCCAAAGCCAAACGACAATATAACCAAACCTCGGCCAACAGCCAGTCACTAAATTCACAGGTGTCGGTACGCGCTGATGAGATTGCCAGTGCTCAGGCACAGGTTAAGAAGGCAGAGGCTGATCTTGCCAAGGCTCAGGCTGATTATGAACGCCGTCGCAAGCTCTCAGAAACAGGCGCAATTTCCAAAGAAGAAATGAGCAGTGCGCAAACCGTGTTAGATACCGCACGAGCTAGCTTGACCTTAGCACAAGCGGGTCTGTCTCAAGCTGAGGCTAACCGTAAAGCAGCACAAAGCACACTGGCCGCCAACGAAGCACTGATTCGTGGTGCCACTGAACGCTCTACCCCTGATGTGCTGATTGCCCAGGCACGGGTAGAGCAGGCGATGCTTGATCTGGAACGGACAGAAGTACGTGCGCCACTTGATGGTGTGGTCAGCCGCCGTAATGTGCAAGTCGGACAGCGTGTAGCGCCAGGAAACTCACTGATGGTGGTGGTTCCTGTGGCCCAGCTTTATGTCGATGCTAATTTTAAAGAAAGTCAGCTGGCAAAAGTCAGAACCGGTCAGGCTGTAGAGCTGATATCAGATTTCTATGGTGATGAGGTGGTTTATCATGGCAAGGTTTTAGGCTTCTCCGGGGGAACTGGAGCTGCTTTTGCTTTAATTCCAGCCCAGAATGCCACAGGAAACTGGATCAAGGTAGTTCAACGTCTACCAGTACGGATTGCACTTGACCCGAAAGAGCTGGCACAGCATCCGCTCAGGGTAGGGCTGTCCATGAACGCAACGGTTGACCTGACCAGGTAATTCAATATGAATAGCCAAAGCACACCTTTTGCCGACCTTAAAGGCGGACGGCTGCTGATTGCAGCGCTGGTGCTGGCACTGGCTAACTTTATGGTGGTCCTTGATACCACCATCGCCAATGTCTCATTACCACATATTACTGGAAGCCTTGCTGTTTCAAGTACACAAGGTACCTGGGTAATTACTTCCTATGCTGTTGCCGAAGCAATCTGCGTACCATTAACCGGCTGGCTGGCTGGCCGCTTTGGAGTGGTCCGTACCTTTGTTGCCTGCGTCATCGGGTTTACTGTCTTTTCAGTATTATGCGGCCTTTCAAACAGCCTGGCCTTGCTGGTCATTTGCCGTATCGGGCAGGGGCTTTTTGGCGGGCCGATCATGCCACTAAGCCAGACTCTGCTTATGCGGATTTTCCCACAGGAAAAACATGCACAGGCGATGGGTCTCTGGGCAATGACTACCGTTATTGGACCAATTCTTGGACCAATTCTTGGCGGTACAATCAGTGATAATATTTCCTGGCACTGGATTTTCTTTATTAATATTCCAGTCGGTATTATTTGCGCTTTAGGAGCCGTGAGCCTACTCAAAAGTGCTGAAACCCCATTAAATAAGCTCAAGATTGATCACATCGGACTTATCCTGCTGGTAATCTGGATTGGTGCCCTGCAATTGATGCTGGATCTGGGTCATGAACATGACTGGTTTCACAGCAATATTATCAACAGTCTGGCTGCAGTTGCGATTGCCGGATTTATCGTATTTTTAATCTGGGAAATTACCGACCATAATCCGATCGTAAATGTACGGGTCTTCAGGCATCGGGGATTCACGATTTCAGTACTGGCCTTATCGTTTGGTTTTGGTGCATTTTTTGGCAGTATTGTGCTGATTCCACAGTGGCTACAGATCAATATTGGCTATACTGCGACTTGGGCCGGATATGTGACAGCAACAATGGGCTTTGGCAGCCTGACCATGTCTCCTGTTGTTGCTAAGCTTTCTATCCGTTATGATCAGCGTGCATTGGCGTGTTTTGGTCTGTTAGTCTTGGGTGGAGTGACCTTTATGAGAGCACTCTGGACCTCGGAAGCAGACTTTATGGCATTGGCAATTCCACAGATTCTACAAGGTTTTGCAGTGCCATTTTTCTTCATTCCATTGTCGAATATTGCTCTGGCATCGGTATTGCCTCAGGAAATAGCCTCTGCTGCTGGTCTGATGAGTTTTATGCGAACGATGGCAGGTGCAATAGGTGCTTCTATGTCTGCCACGATGTGGGATGATCATGCCAAACTGGCACGCAGTGAAATTGTGTCGAGCTTGAACCCTGAACCGACACAACATGCATTAGTCCAAAGTGGTATGAGTCCGGAAGGTGCTTTAGCGATGATTTCCAATCTGGTAAACAAAGAGGCACTCACATTAGCGGCTGACCATGTGTTTTTGCTATTTTCACTGGTATTTGTTGTATCTGGCCTAATTATCTGGTTGTGTCCAAAACCAAAAACAGGCGCTGCAACGGGGCCAACACACTGATGAAAAAACCAGGCTTGGCCTGGTTTTTTATTATTTACTCTTGTTGAATTAGCTTAGGTCGGACCGTACCCGCTGTAGGGCATCTTTCCAGCGCGCTAAATGTTGCTGACGCTCATCTTCTGACATTTGCGGTATAAATTCTCGCTCCAGTTGCCAGGAAGCTGAAAGATCATCCAGACTATTAAATACTCCAGCTTTTAGCCCCGCCATGGCTGCGGCGCCCCATGCCGTCGATTCCTGTAGTTTAGGCCGTAACACTGGTACATTCAGTAAATCTGCCTGAAACTGCATCATCATATCATTGCAACTGGCTCCACCATCTACACGCAGTTCTTTTAAGGGCTGATCCAGATCAGCCTGCATTGCAGACAATACATCAGAAACTTGAAAGGCAATTGCTTCTAGCGAGGCACGTGCAATATGTGCTTTTGTAGTTCCGCGTGACATACCGCAAATCATGGCCCGTGCTTCACTATCCCAATGCGGTGCGCCTAATCCGGTAAAAGCAGGCACTAAAACTACACCCTCACTGGATTTAACCTGTGCTGCCAGTTTTTCAGTATCACTACTTTTTTGAATGATCCCTAAACCATCACGTAGCCACTGCATAATTGCACCCGCCATAAAGACACTCCCTTCGAGTGCATAGTGGGCTTGATTCTGGCATTGCCAAGCTAAGGTAGTCAGCAGCTTGTTCTGACTGAACTGGACGTCAGTGCCTGTATTAAATAACATGAAACAGCCTGTACCATACGTATTCTTGGCTGTACCTGCCTCAAAGCAGGATTGGCCAAATAGTGCAGCCTGTTGATCACCTAAAACTCCCATGATTGGAATGGTTGAGCCCAAAAGTCCACTGGCGGTATCTGCAACATAGCAGTCAGACGAGATAATTTTAGGTAATACGGAACATGGAATATTAAACAGCTCTAAAAGCTCTTCATCCCAACTTTGGGTTTGCAGATTCATGAGCATGGTTCGTGAAGCATTACTCGCTTCGATGACATGTTCAGCGCCTTGCGTCAGATTCCAGATTAACCAGCTGTCAATTGTTCCAAACGCTAAATGTCCCTGATCAGCCAGTGTATGCAGTCCCTCGACATGTTCGAGTAACCAGACCAATTTGCTTGCACTGAAATAAGGATCAATTCGCAGTCCGGTTTTTTCCTGGATTAACTGCATGTGGCCCTGTTCAATCATCTGATTACACCAGTCGGATGCACGACGGTCCTGCCATACAATGGCAGAAGTAAGTGCCTGACCAGTACGTTTATCCCACACGACCGTAGTTTCACGTTGGTTGGTTAAACCTAAGGCTTTAATATCCTTCGCCAGCAAATTTGCTGAGGCGAGTGCCTGCTGAACTACGGCAATTTGTGTAGTCCAGATTTCCTGTGCATCCTGTTCCACCCAACCGGAATGAGGAGTCTGTATATGAATTTCACGCTGTGCAGTGGCATGAATGCGGCCTGATTCATCAAAAACAATTGCCCGGCTGGAAGTTGTTCCCTGATCGAGTGCTAATAAATAACTCATGTTTTTATAAGAAGAACTTGAAAAATAAAATACTACCGCAATTATAGTATTAAACCTATCTCGCTCTTGATTTTAATGAATTACGGCATGGTAAATCAGTAAAAGTATGCTAAGATAGGAACGTAACTTGGGGGTGTCTCTGGCTTCGACGCTGGTGATGAAACTCATAGATGCATGCCGAGAGCGCATTTTCTCTCGTAAATCAAATTTGCATTTTTTAGTCGCAAACGACGAATCATACGCTCTAGCTGCCTAAGGGCAGCTTGTCCGCCTCTCTGAATACTTGTGGTTAGGGAGTCCGACTGAAGCGCACGCACACAAGTCCGTATAAAACCAAGCCTCGGGGTTTTGTACTAAATTAAGAGGATCGCGATTTGTACCCTGTTCGTCGGGTCACAAAGAGTTAAAAAAGTAGACGATATCTAAGCATGTAGTATTCTCGAGTGTAGTGCTGGCGGACGCGGGTTCGACTCCCGCCACCTCCACCAAAATTCTTTCCGAAGTAATCCATCGGGATCTAAAAAAGCCTTTAAACTTAATGTTTAGAGGCTTTTTTATTGGCTGTGTTGTCCGACCTTGTCCTAAGCTGTTTGACCCTATTTTTGCTTTTATGAGGGTCAAAATTGGGACAATTTGACCCACTAAATAAGTTTAATTATGTGGGACAAAGATATGTCGCTTACCGATGTGCTGTGTAAAAAAGCATTACCGCAGGAAAAACAGTACCGCCTTTCTGATATTAATGGTCTGTCTTTACGAGTCGATCCGAATGGCAAAAAATATTGGTCTATCAGATACACGGAAAATGGACAAAGGAAGTCTAAAGCATTAGGTATCTATCCTGAGCTAAGTTTAAAGCGTGCAAGGGAGATCGCGTTTGATCTGAGATATAAACTCAAAAATACAACTGAGGTTGAGCAGGAGCAGCCTTATTTTAAGGAAGTCGCAGAGGATTGGTTCAATAATCAAAAAGAAACTTGGTCATCCAAACACATTAGTAATGTACGAGCTTCATTGGATGAGCTTTATATTGCTCTTGCTAATAAGCGTATTAACCAGATTCAGGCTCCTGAGATTCTACAAATCATTAAGAAGATTGAGGCAAGAGGTTCGCTTGAAATTGCAAAACGTATCTAATTTAATGGATGTACGAAAAAATCTCTATAAACTCGAACCAGGATATGAAGCAAGAGCTAGAAGAATAGCATCGGTCTATGCCAAAATTTACCTTGAACAGGAAAATCATGGAGATAAACAACTTATAGGTCGTTATTATTGGATGGGTCTAGGCGCATTTGCCTCAAAAACAGTTGCAGCAGTGTTTAAACATGGACTCACCGCATGGGGATATAAGTGGATGCCACTCAGTGTGATTCGAGACCCTGTACATTCTTTTGCAAAAGGAAATTTATGGTTATTCATGGATATTGCTCCATGGCACTACGCTTGGAGTATGTCATCTGCATCTTTTAACCAGTGTAGAACTCAACGTGATGTCTCAAAATTCACCCATATAAAAGAAGAAGTAAGAAATATTCCTTGGTCAAGTTGCTTACCGATAATTAAGCACTTACAAAGTACCCCTGAAATTACACAGGCTTTTGAGTATCTTCCAAAAATTGAAAATGTATTTAAAAGAAAGAATGAATCAAGACAAGTTAGATTTAAGTTGTCTAGTAAAAATCTTTTAAAACATTTGATGGCGATTGCAGTACAAGAGCAAAGAAATATTTTACAGGAATTGGTATGGAAAGATTGGAAAGTACAAGCACAGGCAACGTTACAAAGCTATACCAAGCTCCCTGATAGTACCTTAGTCTTATCTAGTGATTATGGCGTTGATACGGTCAAACCTGATAAAAATGGAAACTATAAAGGTCGTCATGCAGGAGTTATTAATCAACTCCCTGAATCTGTCTATATTGAGCCTTTGCCACATACTAGAGTTCAAAACTATGATAGCCGTATGGAATGGATTCAAAAAGCAGCAGAAAAATATCATCTTTTAATGTTGAGTAACAAAGGACGTCCATTTTTAGAAAAGGAACTCGCAATTATTGCAGGATGGGGTAACAGTAAAGCTGATTTTAATGTTGGTAAGGACAGTAATGATGGAAAAATTTAAGATCTATTTTAACTTGATCTTTGTCTTTATATTCGGACTCTTCCTTTTAAGCTGTCAACCTCATCCAAAAAATACAGAGAACAATATAATGAATCAGCAACCTTATTCACTACATTTTGGTCCACAAGGTTTTAAAGATTTTGCTCACTACAATCAAGGGAAGGTAGATAATTACCCAGTAGCGAGTTTTCGAGAATTAGATTTTTCACTACCGAACTTAGGCCAAATTAAAATCGAGAATAGTACAAGTAGCTTGACCATTAATCATGTTTTTTCAGTACTTGGAGCATCTTTTCATGGGGAAGAAGGTATTGAGGTGATGACTATCAATGCAGGTTTAAACAAAGAAGAGTTTGTACGTCCTGAACAAGCCTATCAAGCTTATGTTGATTTAATGAAAAAAATTAATCAGGCCGAGTGGAAAAATTATTTCTATCGTTTTTCTGCACGAATAGCAAAAGAAGATAATATTCGATATCTAATGGAATCAGGTGATGTCATTGATCCGACTTATATCTTTAATTATGAAGAATGGAAAAAAATAATAAATACAGTTGGAGGAAACTCGATCGGCTACCGCTTATATGGCAATGGTATCCTTTTGGATCTGAGTATAAAACAAACTAAAAAAACTGAAGATGGTAAAGAACAATATATGGTTCATTATACTTTCAATACAATTCGCTATGATGAAAGAAATTCAATGGATGATTCAGAGAATAATATTGATACTTATAAAATGACATCAAAAGAGTTAGAACAAGCATTTACAAATGAGTTGAGAAGAAATAAAAAATCAAGGGAAATTGATGAAAAAGAAGTTATGGCACAGGGCTACCATATTGATGAAGATTATGTTGATCCTGTCGTTTGGCAGTATGTTAAATAGATCAGTTATGGTTATTTGATTTTAAGAAATTCTAAAATTAACATGATGGGTGTTATATGAATAAGCCCATAACCTGATCACATAAACATACTATCTGGATTATAGTTTTTCTTTCTTAAAATATAATTAAAAGAGTTATAAGGATACAATATGTTTATATGATTTATTACCTAAACAGCTGTGACATTAAATAATGAACCCACCCATGCGCTAAACAGCATCGCAATAATTCCCCATATCATAATACGTATGGCACCTTTCCAGATAGAATTGCCACCGGTATAGCTTGCCAGCGCACCCAGAACTCCCAGACTTAATATACCAATTATAATAATGCCTGATTGGAGTATAGATTCAGGAAGAAAAATAATTGCAGCAACAGGAAACAAAGACCCCACTGAAAAAGCCAGAGCTGATGCGACTGCTGCAAGAACAGGATTTGCTAAAGTCTGTTCTGAAATACCAATTTCATCTCTTGCATGGGCGTCCAGAGCATTATGTGCAGTCAGCTGTTGAGCAACCTGACGGGCAAGGTCAGAGTCTAAACCGCGACGTATATAGATATCTTGGAGCTCCTTTAATTCATGGGCCGGATGAAGATCTAATTCTCGTGCTTCCATATTCAAATCACTCTGCTCGATATCCTGCTGGGATTTAACTGATATATATTCGCCGGCTGCCATTGAGGCAGCGCCAGAGATCAGTCCGGCTATACAGGTAATTAACAGGGTATGAGTGGAGGCCCCACTTGCCGCTACGCCAATGACAAGGCTAGTAACAGAGATAATCCCGTCGTTTGCACCCAGTACAGCAGCACGTAACCATCCCGCACGCTCCATATAGTGCTGTTCAGCATGATAAGAATGACGCATAGAACACTCTTTTATTGTTAAGGTTGTTAAAATAGAGGGAATTTATTTTAGCTATATATTAGGGCTTATAACTTCTGACTTGAATATATTTTTAACTTATTGATTTTAATAAAAACTAAAATAACAAGACAATTTCTATTATAGTCAGCCTTAAAAATCTTATTTTATAGAAATATTTTTTAAATATGGAGAATTTTAACATCTAAATAATATGGTATCAGAGAAGATTAAATATTAAAAAATAGAAGATCGATACTTAAGATGCTATCTATTCTCATGATCAGGCTAGAGCAAGTTTTTTAGTGACCAGTTTAAGGGAGTTATCCCTGAAGAAGCGGCGCTAAATTATAAATCAAGTGATAAATGAAGTAATAAGCACAGCCGGTTTACAAGGAAAAAACCGTGTTGGAGTGGGTGCCGGCCTACAGGGGTCTGAACAAGCGGTTGCTGTAGGTTATCAGCGGATTGTTGATAACAATACTAGCCTGAGCATAAGTGGTGCATTTACTCGAAAAGAAAGTTCTGCTGGTGTAGGCGCAGATTTAAGCTGGTAAATATATATGAAATGAAATAAAAACAAGGGCTAAATAGCCCTTATTTTTATATAAAGTGTTTAGTTTTGATATATTGTTAATTGAATAAAATGATAAGTAAAAAAGTACCTATATAATAAATATAGTTATTAAAAATAATTAGTTAATTAAAATTAATTCTATGAGGTAGATGTGATGTGCTATAGATTTAAGGTTTCTTTTTTCAAAAAAAGCTGATTGTGATAGCCATATCACTTTAAGGTGATAAAGAAATTCAGTTAAGCAAACAAAATAATCATAAAGTTGCATTTCTCATAAAGGACATCAACATTGGTATAAGCTAGAAGTATTAAGCTAATTCCTGAAATGAGATTTTCGGAGTTATCAAAATGATTTATGACGTTGCAATTATTGGCGGAAGTTATGCCGGCTTATCTGCGGCAGTACCTTTGGCAAGGGCACGTCGAAATATTATAGTAATTGATGCAGGGCAGAGACGGAATCGATTCGCCGAAAATTCTCATGGTTTTCTTGCACAAGATGGAATTCAGGCGCTGGAAATTATAAAAAAGGCACGGGAACAATTACAGCGCTATAAGACAGTCAACTGGCAACAGGGCACGGTCCAGCGGGTAGAAAAAAATAATCAGGATTTTTATTTGTATTTGGATACTCAACAGCCAATTTATGCCAAAAAAATAATCATAGCCTCGGGGGTCACTGACCGCTTACCGGATATTTCAGGTCTAAACGAACGCTGGGGGAAATCTGTATTTCATTGCCCGTATTGCCATGGCTATGAACTCAATCAGGGAAATATTGCACTTTTAGCCAGTTCTGCCCATGTTACCCATCTGGCCATGATGCTTCCAGACTGGGGTAAGACTACACTCTTATTAAATGGTCAGCCAGACCTGTTGAATCTGAAAGCCAAACAGCAATTACAAGAAAGAGGCGTGACTATAGATGACCGTTCAATTAAGCAGATGGATTCTCATGCTGATGTGATATTTACAGATCAGAGCATCACACACTTTGATGGATTGTTTATACAAACTAAAACCTTTTTAGAGCAAGGTTGGATCAAGGATTTGGGTTGTAAAATTGAAGAAGATGAAACAGGGGAATTCATTTATACAAATGACCTGAAAGCAACTTCAGTTGATGGGGTATTTGCCTGTGGAGACGCAGCTCGGCCCGGCGGTTCAGTGTCTTTAGCCGTAGGTGATGGGGCGCTGGCAGGAGTAAGTGCACATAATGCTTTAATTTTTGATTAAATTAAAAATATAAAATAGAGGAATTTATCATTCAAAACCTAATCTGCTACGACTATAGTCAGAAATGAAAGAAAGGGAAAATAATAAATGCCTGAAAATACTATAATTCCAGTTCTTTATTTAATGTGTGGATTGCCAGGTTCAGGAAAGAGTACATTGGCTAGAATTCTAGAAAAAGAATATGGGGCTATTCGCTTTTCACCAGATGAGTGGTTGTATGATCTCGGTTTAAGTTTTTATGATGATCAGGCAAGGATTAAGGTAGAGCAGCTTCAGTGGCAGCTCGCCCTGCAGTTACTTAAACAGGGCCATAGTGTCATTCTTGAATATGGCTTCTGGTTAAGGACGGAGCGTGATCATTATCGCGCTGTAGCCAAGGAGCTCGGTGTTATAGCCAAAGTGTGCTATTTGAAGGCATCTATAGATGAGCTGAAGTCACGACTGAAAAAACGTAACCAACTGGGCATCGATAGTATACCTGTGGTTGACTTGGCAAACCTGGATCAATGGATAACTCGCTTTGAGGAGCCTGCTCAAGAAGAGCTGAATTGATTCTGGTTGGATTATTTATTTTTTGTAAGAATATAAAAAATGACTAGTGAGCAGTTCTCTTTATGCTTTAAAAAGATCTTAAATATTTAGACTGCTGAATATTATTGCTTGGGTATTGGGTCAGCAGTTTCTAGTTAAGTAAAAAATCAGCTTTACTCAGGATTTTTATCTCAGGCACTGTTTTTCTGACTATATAAATAGCCTCTAAAAATGAAATATAGAAAACTAAATGAATAATAATTATTTATATGTACAAGACCGTACTCATGCTATTTAAATCGCTCCTTATTCGTATAACCTGTTGAGTGATAATCCTGAATTATTTTAGATAAAATAACAGCAGAAGGTTTGATTTGAGCTACAGCTTTTTTTGAATCATGAAGAAGGTGAGCAAAGTCATATTGAACAATCAGTATACCGGGACTGGGCAGTTTTTACTTAAAGGAAAAGGAATGTTATCTAAGTGACCTACAGCAATAGTGGGAGTAGTGCAATCGATTGAAGATGGAATCGGGATCTAAGGTATTCATCAGAACCGATATCTTAGAAAATCATGTGAGGAAAATGAGCTGGATAGTCTTTAAAACTGTCTAGGCTGATTTTCCTCTCCTGACCTGAGATTTAAATGCAATTAACAGATCAAATAATTATTGTTTGATAATCATGACTGGTAAATGTGTTGCTGCCAATACACTCTGGGCTACACTTCCGAGAAAGATTTTCTTGATGCCTTTACGGCCATGTGAACCCATAATAATCAGGTCAGCATTTATCTCTTCTGCGGTATTGATAATTTCTTTATAAATTTCCTGTCCTTCAGTCAGACGGGTTTCTACTTCTACTCCTTCTGCGGCAAAAAGGGCTTTGGCCTGATCCAGAGTTTTCTGTATTTCCTGTTTAGCTTTGTTACGATAGTCTTCTACCAGCGTCTGGGTATCGACAAATTCAACAGCAATAAAAGGTTCAACTGAAAGTACACAAACTGCTGTAACCTTACTGCCAAAAGCCTTGGCAATATCAGCTGCCTGTTTGACTGCAGCGAGAGAAGTTGGTGAACCATCTACGGGAACTAAAATATGTTGATAAGTCATGGTGCTGACTCCTTGGGGAATAGTTCTTAAAAGGATACTTATTATTAGATGTCTTAATATTATACGCTGTCCAGCAGTTAAATATATGAGGAAAACTTAATTTATATAACTGATGTCCATTAATTTCAAAGCTAAGCCATCAACTTAAGGCTAACACACTTCCAGCAAACAAAATGCTTTTCTAGCACTAAAGTTTAAATAATAACCATAAAATATTTATATTAATAAAAATAAAAAATGCAGGTTAAAGGCCTGCACTTTATAAAATTTTACGAATTATGGTAGTCATTAATCACTTCAAGCGCAGCCCGGAAAGCTTCTTGGGCTGCTGGTGCTCCACAATAAGGTAGGCTGTGCAATAAAACTTCCTGAATCTCTTCAACTGTGGCACCGTTATTGAGTGCACCACGAACATGTCCCTTTAGTTCGGTAGGGCTCTTCTGGGCAACCAAAAATGCAAGCGTAATCAGAGAACGGTATTTGCGTGGCAGTATACCTTCACGTTGCCAGGTTGACCCCCATGCATGTTCATTAATCCAGTCTTGCAGCGGCTGGGTAAATGGAACGGTGTTGTTTTGGGCACGCTGTACAAATGCCTCACCCATAACTTCAGTGCGGACTTTCAGGCCATTTTCGTAATCTTGCTGAGACATGATTGTTTCCAGAGTCAGAATATGAAAAAGGATATACCACGCTCGATGGTATATCCTGCAGAAAATTGACAATACTCAGATCAGGCCATGATTTCAATCGCTATTGCAGTGGCTTCTCCACCACCGATACAAAGTGCTGCAATACCTTTACGCTTGCCAGTGCGTTTAAGTGCATAGATCAGTGACAAAATAATACGTGAACCTGATGAACCCAATGGATGACCTAGGGCGCAGGCACCTCCATGTAGATTAACTTTTTCAACATCCAGCTCAAAGGCATCAATCGCGGCCATCGTTACCATGGCAAAGGCTTCGTTAATTTCCCATAAATCAACTTCTGCTGCATTCCAGCCGGCTTTCTTCAGAACTTTTTCAATTGCACCCACTGGAGCAATTGTGAATTCAGAGGGATGTTGTGAATGTGAAGCATACGCTACAATTTTTGCTAGTGGTGTCAGACCACGCTGCTGTGCATTTTCTTCAGTCATGACCAGCATGGCTGAAGCGCCGTCACTAATTGAGCTAGCATTAGCTGCCGTAATTGTTCCATCCTTGGCAAAAGCCGGACGCAAGGTGGCGATCTTATCAATTTTGGCATTAAACGGATTCTCATCCTGAGCCACAATGACCTCACCTTTACGACTGCTGACAGTTACTGGCACAATTTCATCTTTTAAATAACCTTCGCTAATAGCCTTTTGCGCGCGGGTTAAAGAACGGATCGCAAACTCATCCATCTGTTCACGGGTATAACCTTTCTGGTTAGCCATATCCTGTGCCAGTGAACCCATCGAACGGCCGGTTTCTGCGTCTTCAAGACCTTCTAAAAACATGTGGTCCTTGACCTCACCATGACCCATGCGAAATCCTGCACGTGCTTTGGGCATCAGATATGGAGCATTACTCATTGATTCCATCCCACCTGCCACTACAATATCAGCACTACCTGCCTTAATTGCATCTGCTGCCTGCATGACAGCTTTCATGCCTGAACCACAGATTTTATTGATAGTGGTGGCGCCAACATGGTCAGGCAAGCCCGCCAAACGCATTGCCTGACGGGCCGGACCCTGTTTTAACCCGGCAGGGAGTACACAGCCCATAATCACTTCATCAACCTGATCGGCTTGAACACCAGCGCGTTGTAGAGATTCCCGGATGACGGCTGCTCCCAGCTCAGGTGCAGTTAAACTGGATAAACTACCCTGAAAACTTCCCATAGCAGTACGGCTACCAGAAACAATAACAATCGGTTGCATATTTGAATTCCTATTCAGACCATAACGAAAAAACGCAGTACAGTGTTGGTAAAAATGAAAGGCTCTTTTGTTCTTGAAAAAGCCAGTACTATTAAAATACAGGTGGGGTATAAGCCAGAGTACGTCCCAGTATCCACAATAAAAAAAGAACCAGCGGAAAATGCACGATCAGCTGGGTTACGGTAAAACCAATCACATCTTTAGGTTTAAGTTTCAAAATACCCAGCATCGGCAACATAAAAAATGGATTGATCAGGTTCGGTAAAGCCTCAGCAGCATTATAAATCTGCACTGACCAGCCCAAATGTACTTTCAGGTCATTGGCAGCTTGCATAACATATGGGGCCTCTATGATCCATTTTCCACCACCTGAGGGTACAAAAAAGCCAAGAATAGCTGAATAAATTCCCATCACTACAGCAAAACTTTCCTTGGAAGCAATAGAAACAAAAAACTCGGCAATATAGTGAGATAAAGAAAGATCATTGCTGTTCATGGCATGAGTCATGATAAAAGCAATACTGCCGTATAAAGGAAACTGGATTAATACGCCAGAGACCGCAGGTACTGCCTTGGACACGGCATTAAGAAAATTACGTGGTGTCCCATGCAGAGCCAGGCCCAGCATCAGAAAGACAAAGTTATAGGTATTTAAACTGGAAATAGCCAGAATTGGATTCTGCTGGGTAAATTCGAGAATCATCCAGCCTATACCAATCGCCACCACTAGTATGGTTAAGATTGGTGAATTTTCTAGCCAGTCTCCCGGGCGGCTAGACTTTGATTCCGGCTTTTTCTCAGTTTCAAAGTCCAGTTTAAAATCCTGCATGGTCTTGACGTTTTCACCTTTAGGGGCAGACCAGTAGGCAATTGCAATTGAGACAATGATCAGTACCAAAGTCATAACGATGGATTGCCACAGAAAAATTGTTTCAGTGAAGGGAATAACCCCAGTAAGCTGATAAATAGATTCAGGTAAACTGTCTTTATTGGCTTGTAGCTGGGCAGCAGATGAACTGATACCCAGTGCCCAAGTCGCACCCATACCAATAATAGCTGCAGCAGCCGCGGCCCGGTAGTCCATTCGCAGTTCAGTACGTTTTGCCAGTGCAATCACTAAAAGAGCCGTCAAAATAGTACTCACGGCCCAATTGACAAGGGAAATCAGCAGACTGACGGTAGCAACCAGTACAATTGCTTTACGACCGGAACTGGGTATAAGAGCCATTTTCTGAATAAGGAGTTCGACGGGTCTGGAAACCGAAACCACATAGCCGACAATAATCAGCATGGTCATTTGTAGGGTAAATGGAATGAGACTCCAGAATCCATCACCAAAAGCTTCAGCTACAGCTTGGGCCGGAGCACCGATCGTCATCGCGGCAATTGAAACAATGATGACTCCCAGTAAAGCGAAGATATAAGAGTCAGGAAACCATTTTTCTGACCAGTTACTGATACGAAGAGCGAACCGCTCAAGTAATCCTTGATGTTTATACATAGTTTTTGAAATCCATTTGTCTGTTTATTCTTGGATATGGTATCTAGCTGCCCATAGCCTGTTTTATTATTTACTTAGGACACACAAAGCAGCCGAAGCTGCTTTTTTATTCACATGATTTTTATAGTATTGGATCAGGCTGCAT
>NZ_DBUF01000005.1:0-205 GCF_002307755.1 Acinetobacter sp. UBA1297 | reverse complement strand
GTAATAATCCGGTGGACTACACCTTTACCTGTAAGTGGCAGGCTACACTGTTTTACAATTTTTAGTGTTCCGTCTTTCGCACAGTGCTCCATCAGCACTACGACTTTTTGTACACCTGCAACCAGATCCATGGCTCCGCCCATGCCCTTAACTTTCTTGCCCGGAATCATCCAGTTGGCCAGATCTCCCTGTTCGGAAACTTCCA
>NZ_DBUF01000017.1:0-208436 GCF_002307755.1 Acinetobacter sp. UBA1297 | reverse complement strand
CGGTCTGGGTAAAAAAAGCGGGGATACCAGCACCGCCGGCCCGCAGTTTTTCGGCTAGCGTACCTTGAGGGGTAAGTTCAACTTCAAGTTCACCACTCAAGTATTGACGCTCAAATTCTTTATTTTCTCCAACATAGGATGAAATCATTTTCTTGATCTGACGGGTAGTCAGAAGCTTTCCTAAGCCGAAGTCATCTACTCCTGCATTATTGGAAATACAGGTCAGGTCTTTTACTCCGGTTTCTTTTAGAGCTGAAATCAGAGCTTCAGGAATACCACACAGGCCAAAACCACCGACTGCCAGAGTCTGTCCATTTGCGACTACATCCTGAAGGGCAGCAGTTGCACTTTCATAGACTTTATTCATAAGTTGAATTCCTCTGGTTTAAGCGGTAGTTTGATCCAGTTCGTCAGCATGCAAAAAATGAGTATGATGAGGCGCACGCTTGGTTTTACTCCATTCTTCTAGCATCTCATATTTCATTTCTTCAGTAATCATGGCAATTTTCTGCGGGGCTTTTTCATCATCATAAGCCAGCTCCAAACGGTGACCGTTTGGATCAAAGAAATAAATTGAATGGAAAATGCCGTGGTTAGTAATACCGAGTACATCTACACCATTTGCCTCTAGATGTGCTTTGGCGGCTTCAAGAGCTGTACGGTCTTTAACTTTCAATGCAATATGCTGGACCCATTTTGGTGTATTTTCGTCGCGGCCCATTTCTGGCTGGGTTGGCAGTTCAAAAAAAGCAAGAACATTACCATTCCCGGCATCTAAAAACAGGTGCATATAAGGGTCAAAAGCTTTGGTAGAAGGTACATGGTCTTCGGCAAATGCCAGAATAAAATCCATGTTCAGGTTTTTCTTATACCATTCGACGGTTTCTTTAGCATCTTTACAGCGATAGGCCACATGGTGAATTTTTTCGATTTGAATAGTCATGAACAAATGTCCTTATTTTTTATGCGGCATCCGACTGCGCTTCTGGCGCAGCATTCTGGAATGCGCTCAATGTTGAGCAGTGTGTATAAATACTTTCAATTTTGGGAAAAGCTGTCAGGTCAATATTAAAACGCTTGGCGTTATAGACCTGAGGAATCAGGCAGCAGTCTGCCAGTGTAGGAGTATTGTTAAAACAGTAGCGGCCATTTGAGTCGTGTAATAAAGCTTCAAGTGCTTTAAAACCTTCAGTCACCCAATGGGCGTACCATTCAGATTTTGCTGTTTCACCAATTTGCAGGGTTTGACTTAAATACTGTAATACCCGCAGATTGTTCACCGGATGAATATCACAAGCAATACTCTGACAAAATGCCCGAATTCTTGCTCGCGAGTGTGCATCTTTGGGTAAGAGGGGCGTTTCAGGATGAGTTTCTTCAAGATACTCTAAGATACTCATGGACTGACCCAGATTGAAGTCTCCATCTGTGAGCGTAGGCACCAGTGCAGTTGGGTTCATGCGGCAGTAAGCTTCAGAACGCTGTTCGCCTCCATTTTTCAGCAGATGTACAGGCACAAGTTCGTAGTGCAGTCCTTTAAGATTCAGGGCAATACGTACCCGGTAAGCCGCGGAACTACGGAAGTAACTATACAGCTTCACGTTGCTCTACCTCTGATTCATCAGTATTAAAATCAAACTGGACAGCTGGCAGTACCTTGCCGCTTACCTCACCAAAACCGATACGCAGACCATCTTTTTCACAGTAGCCTTTCATGATCAGGGTATCGCCATCTTGCAAGAAACTGCGCTGTTCGCCATTTGAGAGTGTAAGTGGCTTGGTCGTATTCCAGGTAAGCTCCAGCAGGGAGCCATAAGAATCGGGGGTAGGGCCAGAAATGGTACCTGAACCCATCAAGTCACCGACCTGAACGTTACAGCCAGAAATCGTATGGTGAGTCAGTTGCTGGGCCATTGACCAGTACATATATTTAAAGTTGGTTTGGCAGATCACATCGGCCTGTACCTGTCCGGCTGCCTGAAGTTCAACAGAAAGCTGGATATCGTAACTGTTGGCACTGTTGTCTTCACGCAGATAAGCCAATGGACGTGGTTCCTGTTCCGGACTGTTGGTCTTGAAAGGTTGCAGGGCGTCTAGCGTGACAATCCACGGTGAAATAGAGGAAGCAAACGTTTTGGCATTAAATGGACCAAGTGGTACATATTCCCATTGCTGAATATCACGTGCTGACCAGTCATTAAACAGTACCATTCCAAAAATATGGTCCCAGGCATTTTCAATGGAGATCGGTTCGCCCAGCTGGTTTGGTTTGCCAATAATAAAACCGGTTTCCAGTTCAAAGTCGAGCTTGCGACAGGCAGTGAATACAGGGCGTTCTTCACTTGGCAGTTTAACCTGGCCCGACGGGCGAACTATATCTGTACCACTAACTACTACTGAGCTGGCACGACCATTATAGCCGACCGGAAGTTCTGACCAGTTAGGAAGCAAGGCATTCTTGGGATCACGGAACATACAGCCAACATTGGTAGCATGCTCTTTTGAAGAATAGAAATCGGTATAGCCGGGAATGTGGACTGGCAAATGTAGCACTACTTCTGAGCGTTTAAAGAAGGCTTTTTCACGCAGTTCGCTATTATCACGTAGTTCTGGATTTGTACTGGAAAGAAGGAATTGCAGGGTAGAGCGAACTTGAGTCCACTGATCACGTCCAGACTCAATAAACTGATTTAAGGTTGACTGATCAAAATAGTTTCTGCCTGCTTCAATCGTGAGTAAGCCAGCCTGTTCAAGTACTGCCAGATCTACTACATACTCACCTAGTGCAACACCGGCGCGACGTTTTCCATCAGCTGTTTCACTAAAAATACCATAAGGCAGGTTCTGAATCGGGAAATCTGAATCTGGTGCAACATCGATGAATGATTTAAGTTGTGTCGTCATTTAACTGTTCCTTTTGTCCAAATGAAGGCAGCCTGCCGCTTTTATCTGACCTGATGTATCTATGGAAATCAGGCTACTTGCTTAAAGTTAGTTCATGTCCAGAAATTAAAATGTCTGCAAATTTTCCAAAGCTTAAGACAGCTGTTTTTATCTTAGTTCTATCATACTTATTTTTATATATTACACAATATATAATTTAATTATGGATATCGTAATAAGCGGAAATTAAAATAATACTCAGCCATTATTTTTCGGTTTTTATATAGAATGACCTATTGAAATCCGCTTGCACCCCGGCAAAAATCCGTTATGCTGATATAGCTAATATACGATTTGTGGACCTGAACGTGCGCCTTGGCAGACTTTTAAAACAGTCTTGGCTTATCTGTTTTCTTGTTTTTCTAACAGGATGGTCTACTGTGTCTGCTCATCTGCTAAGTCATTCCGGCGGATCTCAACCTACGCAGCAAGTGAACCAGCATGTTGGCCATGCAGGCTGTCACGAAGTGTCTCATGCTGCATCACAATCTGCGCATCATTCTTGTATCAATGATGCTAGTCATAAGACAGTGCAGCAGGTTCATTGTCACGATTGCAGCTCACTACATTGCAATACACTGCAAGTGGTTTTAGCAGCAGCTGATAACGTGCCTGAATCTTTACCAAATCTTTCTTTACCCGAAACAAGCCACAGCCATTATTTTGCCCGTTACTTGCCGGGATACTGGCAAGAAATTCTGCGCCCTCCTAAAGCCTGACCTTAATTTCACGATTAAAAATTATTTTTAATTATCAAGGTCAAATCATGTCTATAAAACTGAGTCAAGCCCTGTTACTGGGTGCCTGTCTGTCCTCATCCACCTGGTTAATGGCGGCAGTCAAGGAATATCATCTTACTATTGATGAACAGCTGGTGAATGTAACCGGCAAGCCACTAAAACGTATTACTGTAAATGGAAAATTTCCAGCTCCTTTACTCGAGTTTGAAGAAGGCGATGAAGCCGTAATTCATGTTTATAACAAGCTTAAAAATGAAGACTCTTCCTTACACTGGCATGGATTGTTATTGCCGGCTTTAATGGATGGTGTACCTGGCTTTAATGGATTTCAGGGTATTAAACCGGGTGGTCATTTTGAATACCGCTTCAAAATTCGTCAGAATGGAACTTATTGGTACCATGCACACAGTAAGGGACAGGAGCAGGATGGCCTATATGGGGCATTTGTAGTCTATCCCAAAGATCACCAGTCTGTCGCCAAGCATGAACAGGCAGAGCGTGATTACGTAGTGATGCTATCCGACTTTCACCAGAGCAAGAGTGACCAGATTCTAAATAACCTGAAGAAATCAGCAGAATATTATCAGAACCGGCGTGAAACCCTAGGTGATGTTTGGCAGCAGGTAAAACGTGAAGGTTGGTCAGCTACCTGGAAAGACCGTTCTATGTGGAACCGGATGCGCATGCTAAAAACCGATTTATCGGATGTCACAGGTTATACTTTTCTGGTTAACGGCAAGACACCAAAGCAGAACTGGACAGGTCTGTTCAAGTCAGGCGAGAAGATCCGCTTACGTTTTATCAATGCCTCAGCCATGTCCTTTTTTGATGTCCGAATCCCGGGCCTGAAAATGCATGTAGTGAGTGCAGATGGGCAGCCAGTTCAGCCAGTACCTGTAGATGAGTTCCGGATTGGTACAGCCGAAACCTATGATGCAATTGTCGAGCCCAAAGATAGTCATTACCAGATTGAGGCCGAATCAATTGATCGTACCGGCTTTGCACTTGCCTCATTGCATGATCAGGCGGATTCTGCCCGGCCCGCAACCCGGCAGCCTGATGCCAGACCACGTGCCTTGCTGACCATGGCTGATATGGGGATGCAACATGGCGGCCATAATAATGATATGGCCAATCAGCATGCCGGACATATGAGCAATCGCGACGCTCAGGGTGAGATACATTCCCAAATGCCCGTACCGGGCACAGACCATGCTGCCATGGATCATTCCAAAATGATGACTTCATCAAAAAAACAGGAAGCAGCAGAACAGCGGACTATGTCGCATATAACGGAGCAAAGATTATCACAAAGTACCACTACACCGGTCTATGGCTGGGCTAATGCCTCGACCCCTGCAGGACATAAAGCACTCACTTATGCAGACTTAAAATCCTTAAATCCTCAATCTGACCAGCGTCAGCCTGAACAGGAGCTGGTCATCCGTCTGGGGGGAAATATGGAGCGCTATGTCTGGACTATGAATGGTAAGAAATTTACTGAGGCTGAGCCTTTACAGGTGAAATATGGTGAACGTGTCCGGCTAAAATTTATCAATGACAGCATGATGGCCCATCCGATGCATTTGCATGGCATGTTTATGCAGCTGGAAAATGGTCAGCCGCTGGCAAATATGCCGAATAAGCACACTGTGATTGTACCGCCAGGCCAGACCGTCACGGCTTTACTCACTGCCGATGAGTTGGGTGAATGGGCGATTCATTGTCATCTGCTTTATCACATGAGTGCCGGCATGATGAATAAACTGGTAATAGGCCAAGTTGGATCAGCAACTCATACGCCAGCAGCAAGTCACTCGTCACAAGGAGCTGGGCATGCACATCACTAAGTTATGTAATCATCTGCTAATTGGTAGTGGTATTTTGCTTTTAAGCAATATAAGCCTTGCTGAAACTTTGCATGACCATCAGGACAAGTTACAGCAGCAATCTGTTACAACGCAGAAAACCATGACCGTAACGTCAGAAGCACAAGCTCATGCCAACCATATACGTGAACATGGTGGACAAATTTTTCAACGTACTGAACTTGAGCATCGTTGGATCTGGAATCCGGATGGACAGGGAATATTAAAAACTGAACTTGAAAGCCGAATCGGAACAGATGAGAACAGGCTGTTTATAAAAGGTCATATTCATAAGGCTGAGTCAGAACAGGCAGATTATGATATTGCCGCTTTGTATAGCCGGGCTATTTCCGACTTTTGGGATGTACAGACCGGTGTGCGTTATCGCTACACAGAACGGCAACCAGAACAGCAGGAGCAGCTAGACGCCATGCTTGGATTGCATGGTCTGACGCCCTATTTCTTTGAAACAGATGCCTACCTGTATGCTGGAAAAGACCAGCAACTCTCTTTTAACTTGAAGAGTGAGCGTGATCTGCTAGTAACGCAAAAGCTGATTTTACAGCCTTATATTGAGTCAGAGCTGGTGTTAAGTGATGATTCAAAGTATGCGCGTAAAAAAGGTTTATCCAGTTTGCAACTGGGTGTGCAGACCCGTTATGAAATTAATAAGCGAGTCATGCCTTTTATTAATGTGGCTTATGCCTATGAGAAAGAGCGTGAAGCTACAGTTTGGCAGCAAGAAACCTCGTCAGAAAAAGACTGGCAGTACGGACTCGGTCTGAAACTGATTTTTTAAATAGATAGAAGTTTATGCACTTGTAATATTTATAAAAAAGGAAGGGCAAGCCCTTCCTTTTTGTTAATTATGACTTTAAAAAGTTAAGGTAAATCAAACCAGATCATGCGGCTGTCTGCTAGGGCTTTAACTTCAGTTTCAGCTTCGAAAACTAAAGCATCACCCGCATTTACGGTATATTCACCAATTTGCACACAGCCTTCAATTACATGAACATAGTTGATCTTATGCTTTGCAGCAATCTCTAGAGAAGCATCTTTTTGCAAGACAGCAGTTTTAACCTCTGCATCTTGACGTATGTGCATTGGTGCATTTGCTTCTGGTCCGGCAATCAGATGCCACTGGTCCGGATGTTTGCCCGGGTCCAGACTGATCTGTTGATAATTTGGCTCAGCATTTTTGATATTAGGATGAATCCAGATCTGGAGCAGATGTACGGGCTCATCATGATTATTAATTTCACTGTGCTGAACGCCATGGCCTGCACTCATGAGTTGCCATTCACCGGCATGAATCTGGCCTTCATTACCCATACTGTCGCGATGAGAAATAGTTCCAGACAGGACACAGGTTAAAATTTCCATATTGTCATGGGAATGCGTACCAAAGCCGTTATGGGCCGCAATCCGGTCGTCATTGATAACACGTAATGCACTGACACCCATGTATTTTGGATCATACCACTGACCAAAGGAAAAGCTGTGTCTTGTGTCGAGCCAGCCTGCCTGCACATGACCCCGGTTTTCACTGCGGTGTAAATAAGCATTCATTTTGACACCTCTATATATCTGTTTTATCTGTTATCTATTTTATTGTTTTTAGTGGCGCGATAAACCCGTATAGCTATAACGAAACGTAGCATTTTTGGAACGATAAGAGCTGATCTGTATCTTTCCATACACTCAATTAAAAATTCTGGTTTTTCTATTAAAAGGCACAGTAAATTAGCTGAAAATTACCTGCCAAAATAATTGGTATTTAAACCATGTCTGTCCAGATTCCTACTACACCAGTAATCACCATATCAATTGCAATTGTACCAATGAGTAAGGCAGCCAGCCGTCCGACAATTGCAGTGTACATATCTACATAACGGGTCGAACGTTTCTGTAAATGATCATGTGCATATTTCATCAGGATCAGCAGGCTACAACTGAGTAACAGGGTAAATGCAATGACTGCCGCTGTCTCTAGTATAGACATTTTCATACCGGTAATGACTGCTGCACTGATAGTCCCTGGCCCGATCATAAAGGGCATGGCAATTGTGCCGGCCAAATGCTCGGGTGCTCCACGCATAACGCCAATAGTTTCTGCACCTTCAAAAACATACCGATAGCCAATTACTAAGAAGATCAGGCCACCAAAAATCTGGAAAGATTCAAAACGCACATGTAGATACTGGTTAAATACCGTTTCACCACCCCAGGCAAAAAGCAGAAAAACCATGAAACTGATCAGACTGCCTGTAATCAGCGCTGTATTAAACGTTTTTGCCTCAGAAGTGCGGATAATTCCCAGCATATAAATGCTCATCAGGAAAGGATTGAGCAGTGAAAAGAACAGGGCAAATGAATGGATTGCATCTGGGTTCATTGGAGTCATCCGTATTGAGTTTAAGCATCTGGATCTGGGAAAAGTGGCCGTGTACCCGGACTAATCCGGTTAATGTGCAGGAACATCATATGACGTTCATATTTATCCAGAATATCGTTAATCACCTGTTCGCGACTGTAACCAACCAGGTCATTTCCTTGGGAACCTTCATAGAGATAGCTTTCCAGACGGTAATAGTGGCGTTTACCACGTTTGCCACGTTCACTAAAGTTGGGTGTGATGTAGCGTATCGGCCAGATCTGATAAATAAAATTCTGTTCCTGTTCTAAATGAATAATAATATCCAGATGATAAAGCGGCAGTTCATCTTCAAGCAGTTTTTGTTCTACACTGGCTTCAACACCCCGTTTCATCAGTTCATCTGCTACAGCCTGCATGGCGGGCAAACAGACCTCATCCAGCATACGCTTGGTTTCGGTAGTTCCCGGATGGTGCATAACCCGGTTCAGACGTTTTTTCCAGTTAAAAATATCGACATTGCCCACCACAGGAGCGGCGTTCATACTGGTACTGGCTTGCCGGAAATCTTCCAGACGTAATGATTTATATAAACCGGCCATAACCAGAAAAATTACAAAGCTAAAGGGCAGTCCCATGATAATAGTGGCATTTTGTAGGGCTGTAATACCGTTTGCCATCAGCATTGCCAGCGTAAGCAGGCCAATCGCAACTGACCAGAAAATGCTGAGCCAGCGGGGTGAATCATGGTCAATGTGGGTAAATTTCGTTGTAAAGTTCCCCAGCACCAGTGCTCCTGAATCGGCTGAAGTCACATAGAACAAGAGACCAGTAATAGTGGCCACTGAAGCAATAAATGGAAAGCCCGGATACTGGGCCAGCAAATCATAAAAACCGTGGGCCGGGTTGGCAATTACTGTCTCGGCAAGCTGAATATTGCCTTCAAAAATTACACTATGAAGGGCGCTATTACCAAAGATGGATAGCCAAGTCATGGTAAACAGCAAAGGAATGATTAGGGTGCCACAGACGAATTCACGGATGGTGCGCCCTCGGGAAATACGTGCCAGAAATAGACCCACAAAAGGAGACCATGCCACCCACCAGGCCCAGAAAAACAGTGTCCAGCTCTGCATCCACTCTGTTGGCTGTTCAAAGGCAAAACTCTCTAAAGTAAGTTTTGGAAACTGGCTAAGATAATCGCCGAAATTTTGAATTAGGGCATTCAGCAGGAACTGGGTATTGCCCAACAGCAATATAAAAATAAGCAAACCCACTGACACATAAATGTTGACTTCGGAAAGTATCCGCAAACCTTTATTTACACCAGACGTGACCGAGATAATACAGATAATTACAGCCACTAGAATTAGCAGAGTTTGGACCCATAAATTCTCTGGCAGGCCAAGAAGTACGTGTAAGCCATAGTTAAGCTGTACAACACCAATACCACAAGTGGTAGCTATACCAAAAATTGTTCCCAGTACCGCAGCCGTATCGACCGTATGACCCAAGGCACCATTAATTCTTTTACCAAAGATGGGATAAAGCGCAGAACGAATGGTTAAAGGCAAATT
Organism: Acinetobacter sp. UBA1297; assembly: GCF_002307755.1. NCBI lineage: Bacteria > Pseudomonadati > Pseudomonadota > Gammaproteobacteria > Moraxellales > Moraxellaceae > Acinetobacter > Acinetobacter sp. UBA1297. The sequence goes on along the minus strand of NZ_DBUF01000017.1, from coordinate 198,934 downwards.
ATAGCGATAGCTGAAATAAGCCAGTGACATACCGATCAGGGCATACATACACCAGCCAGTCAAGCCATAGTGAAACATGGTCCAGACCATACTCTGCCGCGCAGCTGCATAAGTTTCGCCCGTACCTACTGGCGGATTAATATAGTGTGACAGTGGTTCAGCCACCGAAAAAAACATCAGATCGATACCGATTCCGGCGGAGAACAGCATTGCTGACCAGCTGAGCAGACTAAATTCCGGCTTTGAATGCTTGGGTCCAAGTTTAATATTGCCATAACGTGAACAGGCAATAAAAATAACAAAGACCATATACAGGGTAGCTGCGAGGAGGTAATACCAGCTAAATGTACTGGATACCCAGTTTAGTACAGCTGTAATGACATAATTTGCCTGTTCATTAAATAAAATAGTAATAGTAGAGAACAGTAGAATGAGTGAAGCAGAAACGTAAAAGACCACCTTATTCAGGCTGTCCCTCGGCTGCTCGACTGTTTTATTCGCCATAAATCTCGAGATTCCAAAGAATATGTAAATTTCGGATTTACAGTACACTTTATTCTTTTTTAAACAGTTTTTTTAAGTAAATAGCTTGGTTTTAAAGCTACAACGGGTCCAAAAATAAAGTGTGCTGTACATCTTTGCTATAAAACTATAGTTTTTTTTAATTGAACGTTCAATAAAAATAAAGATAAAATATGTAGCAGTTCACACTTGTTCTGTATTTTGGAAGATAAGACCGATGCCTAAAGTTGGAATGCAACCGATTCGTCGCCAACAACTGATTGATGCCACACTGGAAGCTATTAACGAGTTAGGCCTTGCTGAGGCTTCAATCTCCCAGATTGCCAAAAGAGCAGGTGTATCGACCGGTATTATCAGTCATTACTTTAAAGACAAGCATGGTCTTATTTTTGCCACCATGCAGTATTTGCTGGCGCAGTTGGAAACTGCAGTGGCACAGGCATTAAGCCAGACAGAAGCTTCTCCCAAAGCCCGGCTCATGGCCATCGTGCGGGGCAATTTTTCGCCCTCACAGATAAATCAGGCTGCCATGAAAACTTGGCTAGCTTTTTGGTCGGTTAGCTTATATCAACCGGATTTACATGAATTACAGCAAGTCAATGAGCAATGGCTGTATTCCAGCCTTAAACACGAATTTTGCAAGTGTCTGGATGAAAAACAGGCCGAAGATGCAGCTCTTGGACTTGCTGCACTGATCGATGGTTTTTGGTTACGCGGCGCATTAAGCCAAACACCGCTCAGGATCGATGAAACCATCCGGATCTGTGAGCAATACATCGATCACAAGCTTGCATATTAAAAATCACAACAAAAGGAGATTTCTCATGTCGAAGTTCAATCTGCAACGTCCCTACATCCACGGACAATTTACAGACAGTTCTTCTCCTGATGTTTTTAAGACCATTAACCCGGCCAATGGTGAAGTTCTGGCAGAGGTTCAAGTCTGTACCAAAGATGATATTGACCGGGCAGTTATATCTGCACAAAAGGGTCAGAAAATCTGGGCAGCTATGACCTTGGTTGAACGTTCACGTATTTTAGCAAGAGCAGTCAGCATCTTACGTGAACGTAATGATGAGCTTGCATTGCTTGAGAGCCTCGATAGTGGCAAGGCATATAGTGAAACTTCAACGGTCGATATTGTGACTGGAGCCGATGTACTTGAATATTATGCTGGAATTTTACCGATGCTTGAAGGGCAGCAGATTCCATTACGTGAGGGTTCATTTGCCTACACCCGCCGTGAACCATTAGGGGTGGTAGCAGGGATTGGGGCCTGGAATTATCCAATTCAGATTGCCTTATGGAAATCTGCCCCAGCTTTAGCTGCCGGAAATGCGATGGTATTTAAGGCCAGTGAAACTACACCACTGACGACCCTGAAACTGGCTGAAATTTATACTGAGGCTGGCGTGCCAGCCGGTGTCTTTAATGTTGTAACTGGTGCGGGAGAAATCGGGCAGTATCTGACGGAACATCCTGATATTCAGAAAATCTCGTTTACCGGTGGGGTAGAAACCGGTAAGAAAGTTATGGCATCAGCAGCAGGTTCTTCTTTAAAAGATGTAACGATGGAACTGGGTGGGAAATCACCTCTGATTATTTGTGAAAATGCCGATCTGAATCTGGCTGCCGATATCGCGATGATGGCAAACTTTTTCAGTTCAGGTCAGGTGTGTACTAACGGTACTCGGGTATTTATCCCTAAAAAATTACAGTCAGCTTTTGAAACAAAGCTTCTGGAGCGGATTCCATATATCCGGATAGGAGATCCCTTAAAACCTGATACTAATTTTGGTCCGCTTGTCAGTTTTCCTCATATGCAGAAAGTCTTGGACTTTATTGAGCGCGGTAAGCAGCAGGGTGCACGTGTATTAACCGGGGGGCATCGGCTTACTGCAAATGAACTGGCCAAGGGTGCTTTCGTTGCACCCACTATTTTTACTGACTGTCATGACGAGATGGAGATTGTGCAGCAGGAAATTTTCGGGCCGGTCATGAGTATCTTGAATTATGAGAATGAAGAAGAAGTCATTCAGCGCGCTAACGATACCCATTACGGACTTGCCGCGGGAGTAGTAAGTTCAGATCTGGCACAGGCACATCGAATGATTCATCAACTTGAAGCCGGAATCTGCTGGATCAATACGTGGGGAGAATCGCCTGCACAAATGCCTGTTGGAGGATACAAACAGTCTGGTGTAGGGCGTGAGAATGGTATCCAGACCCTGCAAAATTATACCCAGCTCAAATCGGTACAGGTAGAACTGCAACCATTTCAGTCTATTTTCAAAGCCTGATCAGGAGAGGATATTGTGCAGAAAGAATATGACTATATCATTATCGGTGCCGGCTCCGCAGGTAACGTACTGGCAGCACGCTTAACTGAAGATGCGCAGACCAGTGTCCTTTTGCTAGAGGCAGGTGGACCGGATCACCGTCTGGATTTTCGTACCCAGATGCCGGCTGCTCTGGCTTATCCTTTGCAGGGTCGTCGTTACAACTGGGCTTATCAGACTGACCCTGAGCCCCATATGAATAACCGCCGTATGGAATGTGGCCGCGGTAAAGGTCTAGGTGGCTCTTCACTTATTAATGGCATGTGTTATATCCGGGGTAATGCCATGGATCTGGAACAGTGGGCCAGCTTTAAAGGTTTAGAAGACTGGAGCTATTCAAACTGTCTGCCCTACTATAAAAAAGCAGAGACACGTGATATTGGTGGCAATGATTATCATGGAGATTCAGGTCCCGTTTCTGTAGCCACCCCTAAACAGGGCAATAATGAGTTATTCCATGCTATGGTTGAGGCAGGGGTACAGGCTGGTTATCCACGTACTGATGATTTGAACGGCTACCAGCAGGAAGGTTTTGGTCCTATGGATCGTACTGTAACACCGCAAGGCCGACGTTCCAGTACAGCGCGTGGCTACCTGGATATGGCGAAGGGCCGTCCGAACCTCACGATCCTGACTCATGCCACGACTAACAAAATTTTATTTCAGGGCAAACGTGCTATTGGCGTTGAATATATTCAAGGTGCAAATACTGCTCAACTACATCAGGTATATGCTAGAAATGAAGTGTTACTGTGTGCAGGAGCTATTGCTTCACCGCAAATCTTACAGCGCTCAGGCATCGGACAGAGTACTTTTTTGAAGTCAATGGATATACCGGTAGTACATGACTTGCCTGGGGTGGGCGAGAACTTGCAGGACCATCTGGAAATGTACCTGCAATACAGATGCAAAAAACCGGTCTCACTTTATCCTGCGTTAAAGTGGCATAATCAGCCAGCAATTGGTGCTGAGTGGCTGCTTTTAGGAAAAGGTATTGGAGCCAGCAATCAGTTTGAAGCAGGTGGTTTCATTCGCAGTTCAGATGAATTTACATGGCCCAATATCCAGTATCATTTCTTACCGGTTGCTATTAACTATAATGGTTCTAATCCGGTGAAAGAACATGGCTTTCAGGCCCATGTTGGCTCTATGCGTTCACCTTCACGGGGCCGGATCAAGCTTAAATCCAGAGACCCATTTGAGCATCCGAGTATCCTGTTCAATTACATGAGTACTGAGCAGGACTGGCGAGAATTTCGTGATGCAATCCGTATCACCCGAGAAATTATGCATCAGCCGGCATTAGATGCATATCGTGGGGAGGAGATTAGCCCGGGTAAAAACTTACAATCTGATGCTGAACTGGATGAATTTGTGCGTAATCATGCAGAAACAGCTTATCATCCTTCCTGTAGCTGTAAAATGGGTGAAGATGATATGGCTGTAGTTGATGGTCAGGGCCGTGTTCACGGCATAAATGGTTTAAGAGTAGTTGATGCGTCTATCATGCCCGTGATTATGACCGGGAATCTGAATGCAACCACCATCATGATTGCAGAAAAACTGGCTGACCGGATTCGTAACCGGCCCCCTTTACCCAAATCACAGGCCCCATTTTATCGGGCAAGTTAAACAAAAGCCGGCATCTGCCGGCTTTTCTATTCAGGCAGATGTACTCATTAAAAGCCTCAAAGCGTCTATTAATATGTTTTTAAATAACTTATTTTATTGTTACAGGTGATTTGCCGCTTTGAACATGTTTTTTCAGTGAAAAGCGATATAATAATGTCCCTTAAATATCCCAGTTATAGATGAGACAAAGAGACAATGTCACCATTAGATCAAGTCGTTCCTGCTACAGATGATCAATCTGAACTTACAATGTCTGTCCTGATGACGCCTGATATGGCTAACTTTTCAGGTAATGTCCACGGAGGAACGATTCTGAAGCTACTGGATCAGGTGGCATATGCTTGTGCCAGCCGCTATTCAGGAAGTTATGTGGTGACGCTGTCTGTAGATAAGGTAAATTTTAAAGAACCCATTCATGTTGGTGAGCTAGTGACTTTTCTGGCCAGCGTAAACCATGTAGGCCGTACTTCAATGGAAATTGGCATACGGGTAGAAGCACAGAATATTCAAAAGCGTACAGTGCGCCATACCAATAGCTGTTATTTTACTATGGTTGCCGTAGATGAGCAGGGTAAACCACGTCAGGTTCCTCCACTGAATTTGAACAATGACTGGAAACGTTGCCGCTTTGAAGCTGCTGAACAGCGTAAGGTGTTACGCCTGCAAGAGCATCATCATCCTTCTTGCAGTATTTATAAAAAGACAACATCCCCAAGTTAAGCCAATATATTTACCAGATGATCGCTCCGGCGATCATTTTTTATATCTCTTATTTAAACTTAAATAAATATATTTCAATCATAATGTACTAAAAAGCAAAAGGCCAAGCCGCAGCAAGGCTTGACCTATTTCTTTAAAACTTTTATACAGCTTTAAAAAAATGATGTCACTAAAACATAAAATTACTGTGGCTGAGCAACAGAATCTTTAGCTTCTTCAGCAGCACTTTCAGATGCAGGCTGAGCAGTTGTAGGTTGAGCAGCTGCACTTTCTGTACCAGCAGCAGTTGGTTGTTCCTGAGTTGAAACAACCACTTTTTCTTCAGTAGCTGACTGATCTTTAGCAGTTGCAGCAAAGCTGGTAGCAGCAGTTAGAGCAAGAGTAGTAGCAAGTAATGTTTTAACAAGTTTCATATTGGCATCCTTTTATTTGTAAACAATAAAGAACCCAGTACATATCCCTCAACAGTGTATATGTTCAGGACTTCTGGGTTGGATGTCATGCTATGTTCCCTTTTCTGAGCCTGCAATAATTCATACAAAGCGTAACTTTACGGTTACACTCAAAACACAATTAAGGATTTAATGTAAGTTTAATGTAAAAAATTAAATGATAAATCATACTAAAATGTATAAAATCATGTAAATTAGATTAATATTTGATCAATAAATTAACCTAAATACACAATAGAGGTGATATATTTTTATAGCAATGATTGGTTATTTCTTATATTTTTTATAAATCAATAAAATTTAACAATCATAGAAATTAAATTTATTAAACAATTCAATAATTTGCTTAATTTAAGGTTCTTTCTTTATTTTTCTAAAAATTATTATAAAAATCCAGTAAAAATCTTATATCTTGAGAAAATAAACTATATTTAAATTAAATTGATTAAAAATTGATCTTAAATGTAAGCAAATAAAAATTATTATGTTCATCATTTATATTTAATATGAGCCTAAAACTCTTAAAATCACATAAATCTGGTCAACAAAACACAGCTATAGAATGGTTCAGAATTTTAAAACAGTAGTACGGTGTTTTTGAAAATTATTTTTCCATCTGTATATAGTAAAGAAAAATAAATTTGAAAGAGGATTATTTGAATAGATACATGGCGGAGAGCAGTTAAAAAGTAAAAACTTAAATTAAAAAGATTTCGCAAGCTTTATAAGAGTAAGATTAAGCCTGAATAATTTGTTTATGTTCAGATTTCAATGCAAGTCCAAGTAAAAACTGAACCTATGGTATGAATAGGTCACCAGTATAAAATTGAGATCCCTTGTCTACTATTTTCATTAAGCAGAGTAATTTTCGTGAAGTTGATTCAGACACCAGCCGCAATACCAACCCACATTATTTCCGGTTTTCTAGGTGCAGGAAAAACCACACTGTTACAACATCTGTTGAGGCAGAAACCAAAGCATGAAACCTGGGCTATTTTAATGAACGAATTTGGTCAGATCGGAGTTGACCAACAACTGTTACCTCAGCAGCAGGGGTACGCAATAAAGGAGCTGCTGGGAGGGTGTTTATGCTGTAGCAGCCAGCTTCCTATGCAGATTGCTCTTTCAAGACTGTTATCTGAAACCAAGCCAGACCGGCTATTTATTGAACCTACTGGGCTTGGACATCCGGCCCAGTTACTCGAACAGCTTACTGAGCCTCATTGGCAACAGACGCTTACCGTTCGTGCTCTGGTGACAGTGCTGGATGGTTCACGTTTACACGAACAGGAGTGGGTAAGCCAAAACCTTTATCAGGATCAGCTTAAAGCCGCACAAATCATAGTGGTTTCACATGGTGATCTGATGAGTTTTGCTGATGGGGAGGCTTTAGAACAGCTCAAAAAGGAATATGCGGCCTATGGCCAAGACTGGATAATGGCCGAACAGGGGCAGCTTGATCTGGCAGAAATTGATTTGCTGTATCAGGGTATACAGCGCAAGTTACAGCCTTTGCTTAAAGTACAGCGTTTACAAACAGCACTGCTGAGTGAAGAACCAATTAAAAAGTTACCTTATCATTATGTAGAAACTGCACAAGGTTATAGTGTAGCGGGCTGGAAATTACCTAAGCGCTGGCAATTTGATTTTTATGCTTTGCTGGATCTGTTTTGTACAACCGAAAACTGGCTGAGAATCAAAGGGATCTTTAATACTGATCAGGGCTGGATCTATTTTAACTTCAATCCGCAACAGCTGAATTACAAGTCAGGTGAAGAAGGGATAGATAACCGGATAGAGATAATTACAGATGAAAATCGTAATTGGGAAAATTTTGAGATGAGCCTTTTGGCTGCACAGTTAAATATAGCCGAGGAAAATAGCCAGATTTAAAATTTTCCTTGAGATGGCCATTACTTAAAATAAATAGACCTATTTTTTTGCTATGCTTGGCGCCATTTATACTTTTATGATGAAGATACCGTTATGGCGTTAAAAGCAACAATATATAAGGCAGACCTGAATATTGCCAATATGGATACACACCAGTACAGTGACCATCAACTGACTCTGGCTTTGCATCCATCTGAAACCATTGAACGCTTGATGGTACGTATTGCTGCTTTTGCTCGGTTTGCTGATGAGCAGCTTGAGTTTACCAAAGACCTGTTTGAGACCAATGAGCCAGCCTTGTGGCAAAAGGACTTAACGGGGCAATTGGAAAAATGGATTGAGGTAGGCTGTCCGGATGAAGATAAAGTTAAAAAAGCCAGTTCACGCTGCAAGCAGGTCGCCATTATAGCCTATGGCAGCCAGGTGTCGGACTGGTGGAAAAAGAACAGCAAGATAAAAACTTTGGATAATGTCGAAGTATGGCAGATTTCTGAGGCTTCTACTGAGGCGTTACAAGCCTTGTGTGAACGAACCATGCAACTACAGCTCAATGTAATGGATGGTGAATGGACCTTAATTGGTAACCATGCACAAGCTGTAATTGAGTGGCAACAACTCAAGTAATAGAAGTGTTTTATTCATGATGGAAATTTATTAAAAAGGCTTGCCTCATTCAGGACCTGTTGTTTAGATCATGTTTAATATAAAAGCAAGATTCTTCGCGCTATGGACAGTGAACTCTATTATTTGTTATGTGCCGCAGCAATAGGCGCAGTCATCGGGCTGGAACGGGAATATAAAAATAAGACCGCCGGCCTACGTACTATGATTATGGTCAGTATGGCTTCCTGCCTGTTTACCATATTGTCTCGGCAAATTGGGGAGGTTAGTGATGACCGTATTGCTGCAAATATTTTGACTGGACTGGGTTTTCTCTGTGCTGGCGTTATTTTTAAAGATGAAAACCGTATTTCGGGTATTACTACCGCGACCACTATCTGGATGGTCGCGGCTTTAGGCATGGCAATTGGCGCAGGCTATATTGCTTTAGGCCTGTATGGCACCATACTGGTACTGGTGATCTTAAGCCTGTTAACCTACCTTGAAAAACTGGTAGAAGAATTCAATTTAATCCGTGACTATAAAATGATTTGTCATTATGAGCAGGGATTATCACATTATTATGAGCAGCTCTTTAAGCAGTATGGCTTGAAGGCCAAGCATGTATTGCAGGTTCTAAAGCCCGATGAAATTATTTTGCACTGGAATATAAGTGGTAAACGCCAGCGACATAATTTATTGGTTGAAGAACTGAGTCAGGACCCGCGGATTAAACGTTTAAGTTTCTAGATAAAATTCTAGCCTTTCAAAATATTCTGAATTCCAACTTGTCTTCAAAAAGCATGAACTCGGAAAAAGACTGACCAAGTTTCAGTTATAATAAATGCAATATGACGATTTAGAGTGTATTAAATGTCCAATGAACTGGAAATTATAGATTTGAAAGTGGGCTCTGGTAAGGAAGCAGTAAAAGGCGCACTGATTACCACCCATTATACTGGCTGGCTGGAAGACGGAACAAAATTTGACTCATCGATTGATCGTGGTAATTACTTTGAATGTGTGATTGGTACGGGCCGAGTCATTAAAGGCTGGGATCAAGGTATTATGGGTATGAAGGTAGGTGGAAAACGTAAATTGCTGGTTCCCGCACATTTAGCCTATGGAGAGCGAAAAATGGGCAAAATTATTCCGGCTAATTCGAACCTGATATTCGAAATTGAATTATTTGATGTGAAAACCCGTGATGAATAACTGCGGTCTTTAAGAGCTTTTAAAAAGCCCGGTAGCGGGCTTTTTATTTGGTTGTGCTTAAACAGATGATTTGCGGATTTTACCGTGTTAAATAAAAATAGTCCTTTTCCTATAGGAAAAATACCATGACCCCCTTAGAAATCTTTGCTGTTCTGATGAGTGTGATAGGAGTAGCTCTTACCATTCAGCGAAATATACTCTGTTGGGGCTTTAATATTGTGGCATGTACCTTATATGCTTACCTGTTTTTTGAATTTAAACTGTACGGAGAAACCCTTTTACAGGGAATATTTATAATTATGAATTTTTATGGTTTGTACCATTGGTGGACAGATCATCAGCAGAGTCATGAAATCAAGATCATTTCTATTGCCAGGCAGCTGGTAATATTACAGCTTTTACTCTCAGCAGTTTTAGGGCTGCTACTCGGACTGATTTTAAAATACTGGACAGATGCTGCTGTTCCATTGCTAGATGCGCAGCTGGCTGCTTTTAGTTTGCTTGCTACATACTGGACCAGTCGTAGATATATTGCTACCTGGATGCTCTGGGTATGGATTGATATTATTTATGTTGGAATGTTTATCTATAAAGATTTGCTGCTGACAGCAGGTTTATATGCAGGATTTGTCGGGCTGGCTTTATTTGGCTGGTGGCAATGGAAACAGATTGAACAAAAACAGCTACAAGCCAGCTAAGTACTGTTTGACTGTTAAACTCTTGTCTAGCTGCTAATCTTTTCCAGCTGAAAATCTGGATAAGCTGCATAGGGCTGGCCGGATTTAGTATCTATAATTTCGGTATAATCTGCACCCAATACCAGAATATTACGGTCTTTTACTTCATTTAGCTGAATTTTAAGTTTATCACCATCTAAAAATTCAAAATGTCCGGTGTAGACCTCGGCAGCACTTTGAATGCTATAGCTGGTGCGCACCAGTTTAAAACTCATATCAGGATGCAGTTCAAGGTCTACGCCCATACTGTCACAGCCTTCACAACGTGAAATACAAGTAGCGCAGGGGATTATTCCTTCATATTTCCCAACCCAAGCTTGCAGTTTGGGATCGCTTGTCTGGCCTTGGTCGGTTTTAACCGCAGAGGTTTTCTGTTCAGGTTTAGTCGTCTGGTTGGAACAGCCAAAAGAAATACTTGCTGCAACAAAAGAGGTCAGAAGTGCTTTTTTCATGGCTTACCGGAAAGAAGTATTAAATTGTTATAATGTTACATAAATTCTTTTTAAACTTCACCTGTTAAATCATTTTAACAGCACAATTATGCAGTCTAGCTTAAAGAAGGTTTATATAATAAGTACTAGGCTCATTTAATGTCGTAAGTAGAAGTAATATGCTAATTGATTTTATTCAGACTCAGGAACAGCAATTTTTTCGGGTTGCAGAGAAAATCATGACTGAGCCTGAGCGTTATCTGCAATTTGATTCAATTTCTGATTTTTACAAGGCAGTATGGCTAGCAGAGTTTCCTAAAGGTACGGTCTGGTTTGCAAGCGGGCTTGACGATGGAGCCGAAGAATTTTATGCCATAATTGAATACCGGCAATATACTTTAAATATGACCTGTACCGGGCAAAATATGGTATGTTCTGGCATCAGTCGGAAAGATCAGTATTATTAAAGTCAATGACAGATCTGAAGAATCAGGATTTAATCGAACTATTATAATGTTTTAACCCTGTTTAATAATCAAAAGGGTTTAACAGCGCAATTTGAATGGATCACTTTGCGACAGAGTCTACAATAAAAAAGAAAGGATTAAATCATGGCACATCGTTTTACTGTTTATGCCACTATTCCAGGTGTTTCTCTGAGTGATTTTAAACGGCTGAGTGCCGATACTTCACTGCATGAAAAAGTCTGTAGACGTATTCCAGGGGATAAGCTGGAAATTCTGGAATCCAGGATTGATCAGGGGATTTATACACTCAAGCGTGCTTATAATCTGGATGTCAATATTCCAGACATTGCCAAAAAATTATTAAAAGATGCTTTTCGTCTGAGACGTACAGATATTACCAATCTTGAAGCACTAACCTCGACAGTGGCACTTGGCGCCAACCTGCCACTGGAGGCAAGTTGTGACCGTAGTGTAACTGGTGATGACCAGCAGATTCATATAAAACTGGACTGGCAGGTCAAAGTAAAAGTGCCATTAATCGGTGGAATGCTGGAGAAACATGCTGAAGGTGAAATCCGCAAGTTTAGCGATATCGAAATAGAAATTGTAGAAGATGAGCTCAGAAAGAACTTGCAGGCCTAGGGGTGCTTGTCCCTCATTCATTTAACTTAAAAAGAATGAGGGACAACAGACTTATTCAAATTTTGATCTGTAAATTATGGCAGTAAAAAATGCCACCAGACATACCACCCAAATATAGTACATTGCACCAATTTTACTGTAGAGGCTCAGCCACTGTACCAGTGGCAGGGTCAGGCCACCTGCAATTGCATAAGCGACATTATAAGAAAATGAAATTCCCGAAAAACGAATCTGGGCAGGGAACATTCTGACCATACTGTAAGACACCATACCGACCGTACCTGAGAACAGTCCGAGCAGCATATACAATATAAAAATGGTTGACTGTGACACATGACCCAGACTGGTATAAAAAATTCCTGCAATCGCAGCGACGCAGAATGAACCGATCAGAATAACTTTCCCGGCACCAAAACGGTCAGCCAAAAGTCCCGCCAGAATACAGCCTGCCATCTGCATAACAATAGTAGCACTTTGCATGGTAAAGGCATCTGAGCGTTCAATACCGAAAGCGCCGGTAAGCAAGTTAGGCATTGCTAAAATCAGTACCACTACACAACCAGTTAGAAACCAGGTAAACATCATGCCAATAACAACTGCTGTCTTGTGGCGAGCGAGTACCTGCTTGACCGGTAACTCTTTAGACAGTTCTTTACGTGCCTGCATGGCTTTAAAAATGGGTGTCTCTTTCAAGTAAGATCGCAGATATAAAGCAACCAGTCCAAATACACCACCAATAATAAATGGAATGCGCCATGCCCAGTCATGAATCTGCGTTTCACTAAATTTAAGGGAAATAAATAGTGACATCAGGGCACCAAGTAGAATTCCCAGTGAAAGTCCGGCGGTTAACAGGCCATTAGCAAAGCCAATCTTTTTCTCGGGCACATGTTCTGATACAAAAGTCCAGGCAGCCGGTATTTCTCCACCAATTGCAATACCTTGTACTACCCGCATTAGAAGTAATAATAAAGAGGCAGCATAGCCAATACTTTCAAAAGTAGGCATCAGGCCAATGACTAAAGTCGGCAATGCCATCAGCAAGATAGATAAACTAAAGAGACGTTTGCGTCCTACCAGATCGCCAAAATGAGCCATAACTACGCCCCCTAAGGGCCTGAAAAAATAACCGGCTGCAAAAATTCCATAAGTATTCAGCATAGCCCAAAAAGGACTCAGACCAATTGGAAAGAATAGCTCTGAAATAATTTTGGCGTAAAAAACATAAATGACAAAATCATAAAATTCGAGTGCGCCCCCCAAGGATGATAATCCAAGGGTACGTTTATCCTGCGCACTTAAACCTGAATGTGCTTCCATGCATTGAATTCCATAAAATATATTAAATTTAACTGATTGTAATAAAATGTTAATTAGATGATTAATCAATCTTTTTTAAAGCATAGTTAACAAAATTTTATATGCCAGCTCCATGGGCCAAGAGTAATTTTAGTTTACTTTTCTATTAAGTCGAACACTGTGAGCATAGCATCTTTATTTTTAACTTTAGCCTGCTAACGAAAATTATTAAAATATTCTTTAAGCCAGCTTCTGGGTAAAATAAATAAAGATAATACTATGCTTGAACAGGGGGGCTTAGTTTAAAGCCCGTACCGCATCATTTAAGGCCTCTAAAACGGCTTCTTTATTAACTTCTCCAATACTGACAATTCCAATAGCCATATGCCGCTCTGGAATTGGCATAAACAGGCCTACGGCTCCAGATTGCAGCCGACCTTCAGAATAACCATAACCAAGCTGGCGGGCTAGCTTGATTTCTCCTTTCTCCTCCGGTTGAGGCGGATAGGTTGTAGCAATTGCAATACCAGCTGCAGCTGTACCAATCGGATGCCGTGAACCCAGCTGATAATTAATACGTAAATAAGAGGAACCAGTCGATGCAGTTTTAACTACTACACAGTCTGATCCTTCAGCAATTACTAGCGATGCGCTGGCTTGAGTCCGATTAGACAGACTATTCAGAATCTGCTGGCTATTAGATGGAATCGTCATTTCATAGCAGTGATATAAATCCTGAATCTTGCTGCTGAGCTCCAGCCCCAGATTTTCATTGGTTTTAATATAACCTAAATGAGTTAAGGTCCGGGTAATACGGTAGGCAATAGTCCGGTTAATCTCTAATAGTTCAGCCAGCTGCGCTACGGTCAACTGGCCTTGATGTCTGGCAATCAGTTCTAATGCATGAATGCCCCGTTCCAGCGTCTGTAAGGTCTCCAATTCTTTTTCTACTCCGCTTGGTCAACCCGGATTTGGGTCTGTCTTAAATAGTAAACAATTGCAAAAAGACATTTTAGCCAATTGACAACATGTCTGCTCATTATTTATTCTTTTACTATATTAGAACATAATGTACGATAATAGAACAGGAAGTTCAGGATGAACGTAAAAGTACCTATGCATGGGCAATGCCCTTTTCATGCCGAGTTACAACAGAAGGGTAAAAACTTTGACATGTTTGCAGTGCCATATCAGCAAGACCCTGCATTGGCTCTGAAGGAGTTTCGTGCACAGCTCCCGATTTTTTTCTCTGAAGCGATGGGTTACTGGATTGTGACCCGTTATGAAGATGTCAAAGCAATTTTTCGTGATCCTATTACCTTTTCTGCCTGTAATGCACTCGAGAAACTGACGCCTTCTTGCCCTGAAGCATTAAAAATTCTCGAAAAATATAATTATGGTATGAATCGTACACTGGTAAATGAAGATGAACCGGTTCACATGGAACGGCGTCGTGCCTTAATGGATGCTTTTACACCACAGAATCTTGAAGAGCATCAATATTTCGTCAGAGAACTGGTCAGGAAGAAAGTCGACGGATTTATTTATAAGGGACGGGCAGATCTGGTACAGGAAATGCTCTGGGAAATACCCTTAATGGTAGCGTTACACTTTTTGGGTGTACCTGAAGATGACATGCAGGAACTACGTAAATTTGCGGTTGCTCATACCGTTAATACCTGGGGAAGACCAACATTAGAACAGCAGTTGGAAGTTGCCGAGGGAGTAGGACAATTCTGGGAGTACTCTGGCCGTGTGCTGGAGAAAATGAAACATAATCCAGAAGGTAAAGGCTGGATGTATGACATGATTGCTAAAAATCGTGTAATGCCAGAGGTAGTGACAGACAATTATCTGCATTCAATGATGATGGCTATTATGGTTGCCGCCCATGAAACTACCGCACTAGCCTCTGCCAATGCATTAAAACTACTTTTAGCTGACCGGAAAGTGTGGAAAAAAATCTGTGATAACCCGCAGCTGATTCCGGGTGCAGTCGAGGAGTGTTTACGGCATTCAGGTTCTGTAGTGGCCTGGCGCAGACAGGTCACTACCGAGAGTGAAGTCAGTGGAGTCAAGTTTAAGAAAGGCGATAAATTGTTTTTGGTGTCGGCTTCTGCTAATCATGATGAACTTCATTTTGAAAATGCCGATGAGCTGGATATTTATCGTGATAATGCTATTGAACATCTGACATTCGGTTACGGTGCACACCAGTGTATGGGTAAGAATATCGGCCGTATGGAAATGTGTATTTTCATTGAAGAACTGTCACGCCGTATACCAGACCTGAAACTCTGCGAGCAGGAATTTACCTATCTGGCCAATACCTCGTTCAGAGGACCAGAGGCCTTGTGGACTGAGTGGCATGCCCAGCCAGAACAAACTGCCAGACAAATTACCAGTTTTCCTATTGGAGCGCCTGATCTCAAGGCCATGACCCGCCCGGTACGTGTTCAGGCAGTTTATCCTGAAGCAGAAGATATTATACGTATTGAGCTGGCTGCTATACACGGTGAAGAATTACCACGCTGGAGTGCCGGTTCACATATTGAACTGGTATTGCCTAATGGCCTGAGCCGTAAGTACTCTCTATGCGGTTTAGTGACTGATCAATTTTATACGATTGCTGTAAAGAGAGAGCCAGAAAGCCGGGGTGGTTCACAATGGATTCATCAGTATTTAAAAGCAGGAGAACAGATCTACATTAAGGGACCCAAAAACTTTTTTAAATTAAATTTACAGGCGAGCCAGTATGTGCTGATCGCGGGGGGGATAGGTATTACTCCTATTCTGAGCATGGCCAACAGTTTACGTGAACAGGGGCGCCCTTACCGGCTAATTTATCTTTCACGCCAGCGGGCTAGTATGGCATTACTTAAGGAAGTTGCTGCACATGGTAGTGCTGCCGAACTCTACATTTCTTCTGAAGGTAAACGGATAAATCTGCAACAGCTCTTGTCAGCGTTGCCTGCCGGTACACAGGTATGCGCCTGTGGTCCGGAAGCATTACTTGATACCTTGATCAACTATACCGAAGACTTGTCACAGGTTCAGCTCACGGTCGAGCATTTTGGTTCAGGGAAGAACCTCTTTTTATATGAAAATGATACCGACTTTGAAGTTGAACTACTGGATAGCGGTTTAACACTGACAGTAGCCCGGGACCAGACCTTATTGGACTGTTTGCTGGACAAAGGAATTGATGTCAGCTTTGACTGTACCGAGGGTTTATGTGGAAGCTGCCAGCTTCCGGTTGAAGAAGGTGAAATTGATCATCGCGACAAGGTATTGACCCGAGCCGAGCGTGACGGAATGAAATCAGTAATCAGTTGCTGTTCACGAGGAAAAGGAAAACTCAAACTCAAGCTTTAAATGGTAATAACAACAAATTCAGGGAAAATGATAAAAGGAAAACTAAAATGGATCAGATTAAATCTGTAGCGCTGACGGATGTCAGTGCTATACCTCAACAGGTTCATACACAGGCTGACAAAAAAGTTGCCTATGCCACTATTATTGGAACCACAATCGAGTGGTATGACTATTTTATTTATGCCGCAGTGGCAGGCCTGGTCTTTAACCAGCTATTCTTTGCACCTGCCGGACCAGTGGTGGCCAATTTGTTGATATTTGCCTCTATTGGAATCAGCTTTTTATTTCGTCCTTTAGGTGCATTTATTGCCGGCCACTATGGGGATAAACTCGGGCGTCGTGCCATGCTGGTAATTACCCTTATATTGATGGGTGGCGCTACAGCATTGATCGGTCTGCTTCCTACCTATGCCTCAATCGGTATTGCAGCCCCTATTATCCTGATCATCTTGCGGATTCTACAAGGAATTTCAGCTGGTGGAGAATGGGGCGGGGCGGTCCTGATGGCTGTTGAGCATGCACCAGAAAACAAGCGCGGGCGTTTTGGTTCATTTCCGCAGCTAGGTATTCCATTCGGACTATTGCTGGCTTCTCTGGTATTAGTGATTATGACAGCTTGGGTCTCACCAGGGGATGCCTTTGTTGAGTGGGGCTGGCGCATTCCATTTCTGCTTAGCTTGTTGCTACTGTTGATTGGCCACTGGATACGTCGTTCTATTGGTGAAAGTCCAGTATTTGAAGAAATCAAGCAGCGTAAGTCTGCCAATCCACATCCAATTAAAACCCTATTTAAGCATCATAAGCTTTCAGTACTGCTTGCGGCACTACTATGTGCTGGAACAACCGCACTGGGTTATATGACGACTGGGGGCTTCATCCAGAATTATACAACGAACCCGGCCGGACCGATTGCACTGGAACGCTCGACCATTTTAACGCTCGTAACGTTATCTGCGATTGTATGGGCTGCATTTACCTGTATTTCTGCCAGCCTGTCTGACCGGTTTGGGCGCAAGAAAATGTATATTCTAGGGGCATTACTACAGCTGGGTGCGGCATTTGTAGTATTCCCTCTGGTCGATACAGCAACCTACTCTGGTATTGCTATTGCCTTGTTTTTGCTGTCAATGGGCGTTGGCTTTACCCATGGTATCAATGCAATTGTTTATACCGAATTATTCCCTGCCTCGATTCGTTTCTCGGGAATCTCAATTACTTATTCACTTGGTTCTATCATCGGCGGCGCTTTCGCACCCCTGATTGCAGCCTGGCTCATTAGTGTTTCAAATTCGACCACATTGGTAACTGTTTACTTAATGATGATGGCGAGTTTTGCCCTTATAGCCATCTGTTTACTCAAGGACCGTACCGGCATGCCACTAGGTGCAGATCATGAGGCAGAACAGAATCAGTCGCCATTTATCTGGCATAAATAATAGCAAGCTATATAGCCTCCTACGGGAGGCTTTTTATATTTTATTGATCTAAACCATAAATTTTTGTACTAGATGTCTACTCTATGCCTGGTCGATTTTACTGTTTGATAAACCGGATTGTTCAGTTCCAAAAATGCCATATTATTTTTGGAAATTAAAATGAGGGTGGGCAGTTCAATATAAAATTAACGGGAGAATGAGCAAGGAATCTGAATTTTAGGTATGCTTTATGGGAAATTATGTGACCCGACAGACTTATTTATTTATATCGGTCATCGAATGATACTTATAATATTTGCTCCTTTATATAAATAAAAAATCAACCAATAAAAACAGATTGTGATTGTTTAAATTTAAAAAAATATTATATTAATTTTTTGATAAATATATATTTTTATAGATTTTAGTAGTAGGCCTGATTGACTTTTAAAATGCTTGATTTTTACTCTAAAACTTAGCATACTAAAAATTATATTTTACGGTAAAAGTAATTTAATTATGTTTATCGTAATTTACTGGGCTCTTGAAGATGCTATAAATCGCATAAAAATGCTATAGAAAGAAAAAGCAGAAACTATTAGAAGAAATAGAAGAAAGCACGCAGTTTGAGCAATGCTGCGTTAAAAAACATGACAAGGAGTTCAAATATGCATTTTCCCGAAACGCAGCTAAGAAAGTCACTCTATTATCCTTATCAGGTTTATCCCTACTTTCATAGTCCGCAAAAGACTGTTGCCCAAACAGGTACAGTAACTATTGTAGGAGCAGGACCAATTGGTATGGCAACAGCATTACTGCTAGCCAGACAAGGTATACAGGTCGTTCTACTGTCTGCTGAACAGCAGTTATCTGAAGGTAGCCGGGCACTGGTATACACCAGGCGCTCTATGGAAATCTTACAGTCTGCTGGCGCTGCCCAACGTATCATGCAAAAAGCCCTACCGTGGACACATGGCAACTCTATTTATAAAGGACAGGTGGTTTTTCGAATGGCTTCACCATCTGGCTCACATGATCAGTTCGCACCATTAAATAATCTGCAGCAGAACTGGCTGGAAAGTTACTTGCTTGAGACCATACATGAGCAGGATAATATTGAGATTCGCTGGGGTAATAAGGTCATTGCACATGAACAGAATGATGAAACAGTCACTTTAACCATCCATACTCCAGAAGGTGAATATCAGCATGAAAGTAGCTGGGTGGTTGCAGCAGATGGAGGACGCTCTGCATTACGCGAACAGATGAAGCTGCGGATGCAAGGCGCCAGCTATGAAGGCCGCTTTGTTATTGCGGATATTCGTATCAAGCTGGACTATCCGACCGAACGTCTGGCCTTTTTCTCACCGGACTGGAACCCGGGCAATACCATTCTCATGCACCGCGAACCAGATCATATCTGGCGTTTTGACTATCAGCTTGATCCAAGTATCAGTCCGGAAGAAGCACTCAAACCGGAAAATCTGAGCAAGGCTGTCAATGACCAGCTCAAAATG
The DNA here is from genome assembly GCF_002307755.1 of Acinetobacter sp. UBA1297. NCBI lineage: Bacteria > Pseudomonadati > Pseudomonadota > Gammaproteobacteria > Moraxellales > Moraxellaceae > Acinetobacter > Acinetobacter sp. UBA1297. The sequence continues at coordinate 179,678 of NZ_DBUF01000017.1, read as the reverse complement.
ATTGGACAGGAACATTTACAGTGGGAAATGGACTGGAGTACAGTCTATTCGGCACGTGCGTTAACACTCGACAATTATGTGCATAACCGCATTATATTTGTTGGTGATGCTGCGCATCTGTTACCAATTTTTGGCGTGCGCGGTGCCAATACCGGCTTTCAGGATGCCAAAGATCTGTCATGGAAACTGGCCGGTGTAATTCAAGGCTGGGCATCCCGCGAGTTTTTAGAAAGTTATACCTTCGACCGGGTTGGAGCAGTGCGGGAGATTATTGCTGAGGCCGGGAAATCTACCCGCTTTATGGCACCACCCACCCAAGGCTACCGCTTGCTACGCAACGCAGTACTGTCTTTATCGCTAGAACACGAATTTGTACGTCCACTCTATCATTGGCGTACATCACGGCCACATGCCTATAGCTATTCACCTTTGAACAGTCAAAATGATGACAATGCCAGCATGAATGAACTGACTGAAAATGGTGCCTTGATTCCTAATCTTAAAACTGTAGATGGTTCATTTTTGTATGACCGGATCGATGGTAAGTTCAACGTTCTGGTTTTCACAGAGCAGGGCGAACTTCCTGCCGGTCTTTATACTGAAATTAAAGCATTACAAGCCTGTGCTATTCCTGTGCAGATTATTGCACTTGCGCTGGATGGCCAGACAGTACATAACGCAGAGATGACTTTAAAGATCACTGCAGAACTTGCAGCAGAACATTTTTTTGCACAAAGTGGTTCAATTTACCTGATACGTCCTGATCATCATATTCATGGCCGCTGGCTGCATTATAGGAACTCTGCCATTACCCAAACTTTTGAGCAGTTTTGTCAGCTAACAAAAGGAGTAGCAGCATGAGTAATATTCGGATTGAAGACCTGGAACAGGTATATGACCATCTGGCAGAAAGTATTGATCATCTGGATGCAGAAAAACGTGAGCTGTTTCTGGTCAAGCTGGCTTTACTCAGTGCAAACCAGATTCAAGACAGCCCTATATTTTTAAGACTGATTAACCAGGCAAAAGTATTTGAAGATTAATATCTGACTCTATAAGTATTTTAAAATACGAAAAAAAATGAAAAGTACTTGTATTTCGTATTGAAAATATTTTTAATTTTGAATGATATAACTCTACTGGTAAAGTTTAAAACAAGCTAGTACAAGAAAAGAGTTTAAAATAAAAATCCCCTCAATAGAGGGGATTTTTTAAACCGGATATTTACTTAGACAATTGAATCATCCAGATTTGGTGCTAGCCAGCGTTTGGCCTCATCCAGCGTCCAGCCTTTACGTTTTGCATAATCTTCTAACTGATCCAGAGAAATCTTACCAACATTGAAATACTGAGATTCGGGATGAGCATAATAGAAGCCGCTCACCGATGAAGGGGGCCACATTGCAAAGCTGGAAGTGAGCTGTGTACCAATCTTGTCAGTAGAACCCAGCCAGTCGAATAGAACCGCTTTTTCAGAATGCTCAGGACAGGCCGGGTAACCCGGTGCCGGACGAATACCGATATATTTCTCTTTAATCAGTTCCTCATTGCTTAGCTGCTCACTGGCCTGATAGCCCCAGAACTCTTTACGGATACGTTCATGCAGGTGCTCGGCAAAAGCTTCGGCAAAACGGTCACCCAAAGACTGAACCAGAATGGCACTATAGTCATCACCTTTTGCTTTGTATTCATTGGCAAGTTCTTCAGCACCAAAAATTGAAACTGTAAAACCCCCCAGATAGTCCTGAGTCTGGTTCTCTTCGGTGACAATAAAATCTGCCAGAGATAAATTTGGCTTACCGGTAACTTTGTCAGACTGCTGGCGTAAATGCTCAAAATGATGTGTCGCAGCACCTTGTTCATCGTATACCGTGACAGTATCGGCAGCCGTACGTTTAGCAGGGTATAAACCAAATACGGCCCGGGCATCAAAACGTTTATTCTCAATAATATCTTTGAGCATAATCTGTGCCTGCTGATACAAATCAGTTGCTGCTTCACCGACTACTTCATCTTCCAGAATTTTCGGGAATTTGCCTGCCAGGCTCCATGAAATAAAGAATGGAGTCCAGTCAAAATACTCAACCAGTGTTTCTAGCGGATACTGGGTAATGGTTTGAACACCGATAAAATTTGGTTGCGGTGGTACGTAGTCCGGAGCGATCTTGAAACCGTGCTTAACCGACTCGGCATAAGACAGTTTGGCTGCTTTTGGCTGCTTGTTCGCCAGGCGCTCACGTACCTTAACATATTCATCACGGTGACCCTGTACAAAAGCAGGCTTCATTTCCGGTGAGAGCAGGGAGGTGGCGACGCCTACCGCACGTGATGCATCGGCAACATAAATGACGGCATCATTTGAATATTGCGGATCAATTTTTACAGCAGTATGGGCTTTTGATGTAGTTGCCCCGCCAATCATTAAAGGAATTTTAAAGCCTTTACGCTGCATCTCTTTAGCTACAAAGACCATTTCATCCAGACTTGGCGTAATCAGGCCGGACAGCCCGATAATATCAACTTTTTCATCAATTGCAGTTTGCAGAATTTTCTCTGCCGGCACCATTACACCTAAATCTACAATGTCATAACCGTTACAGCCAAGTACTACACCAACAATATTCTTGCCGATATCATGTACGTCACCTTTGACTGTTGCCATCAGGATTTTCCCTTTGGCTTCACCAGCAGTTTTTTCAGCTTCAATATACGGATTAAGCCAGGCTACTGCCTGTTTCATAACCCGAGCCGATTTTACAACCTGTGGCAAGAACATCTTGCCTGAACCAAACAGGTCGCCTACGACATTCATTCCGGCCATAAGCGGGCCTTCAATAACATCCAGCGGACGGGCAGACTTTAGCCGTGCTTCTTCAGTATCTTCATTAATAAAGGCAGTAATACCTTTCACTAGCGCATACTCAAGACGTTTTTCTACCGGTTCGTTGCGCCATTCCAGATTTTCAGCTTCACGTTGGGTTCCGCCCTGACCACGATATTTCTCAGCAATACTCAGTAACTTTTCAGTGGCTTCCTGTCCGCTTTCTCCCTGATTGCGGTTCATTACTACGTCTTCAACCGCGTCTTTCAGCTCAGCCGGAATGTCATCATAAATTGCCAGCTGCCCGGCATTTACAATTCCCATGGTCAAGCCCTGCTTGATGGCGTAATAAAGAAAAACCGCATGGATTGCTTCACGTACCGGCTCATTTCCGCGGAACGAGAAAGAAACGTTAGAAATACCGCCCGAGATCATGGCATTTGGCAGGTTCTGCTTGATCCACCCAGTAGCTTCAATAAAGTCCACACCATAGTTGTTGTGTTCTTCAATACCTGTCGCTACCGCAAAGACATTCGGGTCAAAAATAATATCTTCAGAAGGAAAGCCAACTTCATTGACCAGCACATCATAAGATCGTTTACAGATTTCTTTCTTGCGCTCAACCGTATCGGCCTGACCTTTTTCATCAAAAGCCATAACGATGACAGCCGCACCATACTGACGGCATAAACGTGCTTTCTCTACAAACTCATCATAACCTTCTTTCAGCGAGATTGAGTTTACTACGGCTTTACCTTGTACACATTTCAGGCCTGCCTCGATAATTTCCCATTTTGATGAGTCAATCATGATCGGTACACGGGAAATATCAGGCTCAGAAGCAATCAGGTTCAGGAATGTCACCATCGCATTTTGCGAATCAAGCATCCCTTCGTCCATATTGATATCGATGATCTGGGCACCGCCTTCGACCTGTTGACGGGCAACATCCAATGCTTCTGCATAATTCTCTTCACGGATCAGCCGTGCAAATTTCTTTGAACCGGTTACGTTGGTTCGTTCACCTACGTTTACAAATAGTGATTCATCGTAAATATTAAACGGCTCCAGACCACTCAGTCGGCAGGCTGGTTTAATCTGGGGAATCTGGCGGGGAGCGATATCTTTTACAGCATTATAAATAGCTCGTATATGGTCCGGAGTCGTACCACAGCAGCCACCGGTAATATTGATTAAGCCACTTTCTGCAAACTCTTTCAGAAATGCAGCAGTTTCTTCCGGTGTTTCATCATAACCGCCAAAAGCATTGGGCAAACCGGCATTCGGATGGGCAGAAACAAATACATCAGCAACATCAGCCACTGTTTTAACATGTGGGCGCATGGCATCTGCACCCAAGGCACAGTTAAATCCGATTGAAAGCAGATCGCCGTGGCGCACCGAATTCCAGAAGGCTTCAGCAGTTTGTCCGGTCAGCGTACGTCCGGAAGCATCTGTGATCGTGCCGGAAATCATTAAGGGTAATTCATAACCTAATTCTTTAAAGACTTCCTTTACCGCAAAAATAGCTGCCTTACAGTTCAGGGTATCGAACACGGTTTCAATCAGAATAATATCTGCACCGCCTTCAATGAGGGCATGAGTCGCCTCTATATAATTTTCTTTTAGGGCATCAAAAGTAATATTACGAAACGCCGGGTTATTAACATCCGGTGATATAGAACAAGTACGTGAAGTAGGGCCAAGTACACCGGCCACAAAGCGCGGTTTATCAGGGGTTGAATATTTTTCACAAGCTGCTTTGGCCAGCCGTGCAGCTTCACGATTAATTTCTGGTACCAGATCTTCCATATGGTAGTCTGACATGGAAACGCGGGTACCGTTGAAACTGTTGGTCTCGATAATATCTGCACCAGCATCCAGATAAGCTTCATGTATGCCCTGAATAATTTGTGGCTGAGTCAATACCAGCAGGTCATTATTGCCCTTCAGATCATGGGCCCAGTCTGCAAAACGTTCACCACGATAATCTGCTTCCTCAAGCCTATGACGCTGGATCATGGTTCCCATCGCACCGTCAATAATCAGGATGCGTTTGGCAAGAAGCTCTTTTAGGGTGGCAAGCGTAGACATGAAGAGACCCCCAATGCGGATAACTGTAAAATGGGCGCTATTGTAACAGATTCAACTTATATAGTTATGCCTTTGCATGTTAAGCATTTCCTATAAGGATTGTGGCTATTCCTGATATAGCCGGCTACTTTTACCTGATTGGTCCTGTATTTTTTTCATGAAATTGCAATATCTTTGCAGCATAGTCATTAACTGAACATGAAACAAACAATTGGTGACTTATAGCTGTAATAATTCAATGAAAGTAATTTATTAGCCCGTAGCTTGTTCTTTTTTATCATTTTAAATATAAGTTATTGAATTTATAAATATAAAAAATAGTAGGAATAGAATGAGTACAAAGATATGGGTTCTAAGGATGACCTGAATAAGCTCAATTAGATGAAAATTGGCTTTATATGACACCCTTTTGTCATATAATTGTCACAATTTAAATAAAGAATAAGGGGATTTTATTATCCTCTTAAACCATCTAGATGAATTCGAATATTCCTCCCGATTCAGATCCAGTACTTCCCGTGGCATCCAGTAATGTACACGTGCCAACACCGAAGTTTTTTATGCCGGTGTTCCTGACGGTAATTGTTGCCACGCTAATCTATATTGGCTTTCAGGTAAATGCTGATCTGGCTCATGTTCCGCCGCTTGGTTTATATTCTATTATTCTGCTAGCCACTGCTTTATTGATTGCATTAGGCTTTGAATTTGTTAATGGTTTTCATGATACAGCTAATGCTGTAGCGACGGTTATCTATACCAATGCCTTGCCAGCACCTGTAGCTGTGATGTGGGCAGGCTTTTGTAATTTTCTTGGGGTAATGGTAGCAAGTGGGGCGGTCGCGTACGGTATTATTGCGCTGCTTCCGGTTGAGTTGATTATGAATGTCAGTAGCGGTGCCGGTTTTGCGATGGTATTTGCTTTACTGATTGCCGCAATCATCTGGAACCTCGGTACCTGGTTTCTTGGTATACCTGCCTCAAGTTCGCATACCCTGATCGGTTCAATCTTGGGGGTGGGTATCATGAACCATCTTCTAAATGCCGCGACCGGTGCCAGTGGTATCGATATGGATCAGGTCATCAAGGTGGGTAAGGCCTTACTGTTTTCACCACTAATTGGTTTCGCATTTGCTGCGGTATTGTTCCTGCTGGTTAAAAAGATCTTTAAGAAACAAATGGAACTGTTTCAGCCGCCAGAAGGGAACAAGCCGCCTCCACCACTGATCCGTGCCATCCTGATTTTTACCTGTACTGGTGTTAGCTTTGCTCATGGATCAAATGATGGGCAAAAGGGCATGGGCCTGATCATGCTGATTCTGATTGGTCTGGTACCTTTAGCGTACTCTCTGAATAAAAATCTGGATCAGGCACATTTACAGTCATTTGAACAGTTATCTACTCAAACTGCTTCTGCTATTTATGCTAATTATCAGGATATCCCGGATGAGCAGGCACGGACTGTACTGACCCGTTATATCCAGACCAAGGAAATTAGCCCTGAAGTAGTGCCAGCATTGGCAAGCCTGACTGACCATCTGGGTGAGCGTGTCGCAGCCTATGATAATTTAAGAGACATGCCTGAAGCAGTAGTCAGCGAAATTCGTAATGACATGTACCTGAGTACCACTACATTTAAGCGTCTAGATAAGGCAGAGGCGTTACCTGCGTTACCTGAAGCTCAGAATAAACTGGTAGATGAATATCGTGATAATCTGGATTCATTCCTGCAATATATTCCGACTTGGGTCAAAGTGGCGGTAGCCCTGGCACTGGGCCTTGGAACTATGGTGGGCTGGAAGCGAATTGTCGTGACAGTAGGTGAGCGTATTGGTAAGCATCATATGACTTATGGTCAGGGAATGTCTGCCGAGCTGGTAGCTATGTCTACAATTGCTGCAGCAGATGGCTTGGGTATGCCTGTATCGACTACACATGTTTTAAACAGTGCAGTTGCAGGTACCATGGTGGCCAATAAATCTGGCCTGAACTTTAATACTGTCAAAACCATTCTGTCCGCATGGGTATTTACACTGCCAGCAACCATTTGCTTATCCGGCGGTTTATATTGGCTGTTTCTCAAGCTATTTGTTTAATTAAAATAGACACTAAAAAAGCTTTGCCTCGGCAAAGCTTTCTTTGTATCTGCTGTTGTTTGTTCAGAAAAAGCTTCAGCTTTTCTTTTTGAATTTTGAAAGAAGTTTTTCTACTGGCAGTTTATCTGAAGCCAGGCCATATAAGGCAGCAAAAGGTAGTGCAGTTCGTGCCAGATAAGCGACACGCCACAGACCGCCATGGTTAGCACCTTCCATCATCAGCTCTAAAGGATGTTCTAGTGCAGTGTCTGGATGTGCTGCTGAATCAGGATTGCGCAGATCGTGGATCCATAGGGCTGCCATGATGGCATTGGTAGTTTCAGGTGCAAAAGCTTCTACATCAAATAAGCTGGCGCCAGTAAATGCAGCCTTTAGTAATGGATTCTTGGTGACAGAATGCGTCGTGGTTGACGGGGCAATATTAATACTGACCTGTTGACCCTGATGGCGTGCGAGTACAGCGCGCCATTGTTGTAGGCGCTTGGCTAGTGCATAATTCGGGCCTTGTTCCAAGACCAGACAGTCGGTAATGCCGTAATGTTTACCATTATCTGACTTTACAAGTATTTGCTGGTTCTTCTGGAAAAAATGTTTCAAAGAAGCGGTTGAAATACCCTTGGTTAGAAGCTTTTGTAACTGCGAGCGATGTTTAAACTTGTTAGATGCAGCTTGAGCAACTTCTTCCGGCACCGCATATACATCGGTCGGAGTACACATAAACATCAGGCTGGTATCCGGTTTATGCTGGCTGACATATTGCATGATAGCATCCATTGCCATAGAAACCCGTACATGTTTTTCACCATCCAGATAGGCGATAGCTGCCAAATCCAGTTGCTGCTTAAAGGTCACCAGCCACTGGCCAATCTCTGGTAACTGGGTCAACAGATTGGCTCCCAGATGCTCTTTTAGCTCGGAAATATTGGCCTGTTCGGGAAAAGGCTGATCGCTGGGTGCGATAAGCGTGGCATTTCCTGCTTCAATAATGTTTAAAATTCTTTCCCATACCTGAGCCCGCGGCAAGTCAATAGCAACAATATTGGCTTTCCATTTGGCCAGCCAGGTTAATGGGCCGGCTTCAGAACCCGCACCAAGCAAAACCAGTGTCCGGTCAGACAGGTCAAACCATTCTGGATGTGCTACAGCCTGCTGCAAAGCTTCAGCATGACTTGCCTCAATGATGCCAGCTGCCAGCCATTTTTCTATCTGGCTGAGCAAACTCTGGCCCTGAAGGTTCTGGCCATGATAAGGCACATACCATTCAGGAGTGTTATCGCTCTTGCCTTGGAACTTGACTGTATAAAGCTGTTTTTCTACAGGAATCTGCATCACATCCTTGAGTAAACAGGATTCACCTGCACGGTAAAATACAAAGCTATGATGTGCCTTATGTAAACCCTGCTTGGCAATAGTAATCGGATGATTAACCTGCCGGATACCCTGATACACCAGCGCTTTAAAATATTTTGGATATGTCTTGCGCCAATTTTTTTCTTTAGATGCCTGCTGTGAGCTGTCGGAATCGACCAGTGATAATGCTTCAGCAATAATTTCTTTACCGGTACGGGTCGTACTTGGCTTGTTAGAGCCTTCCTGTACAGGAAATTGTAAACCTTCAAGTGGGTTAGACATGCAAAATATCTCTTCGGATCATTGATTTAATATACAGTTGTATACATTATCTATGCCAGATTGGATTAAGGGGTGGCATTATGTGACAAAATTGCAAGAAAATAAGAAAACTGATCTGGTGAGTAAAGAGATTAAAACCGTCTAACAGTAGAATGCTTTTCTCTATAAATAGATCAACCGTGAATCTGCCTGATCTGTTTTGATGAGTAGAAATCGTCTGGATAATAATAAAAGCCACGCCGGTTCAAACATAATACTTGCTTGTTCAGTATGGGCTTTACAGCTATTTAAACCTATTCAGCAGTTTACCGAAAAATAATAAAACTTCTTTTATAACTCAATCTTGGATTTTGTTTTTATAGTATTTATTTTTAACTATTTACTATGATGGTTGCTTTATGCTCTTGTGACTCAAGCAATGAATTAAAGCTTATAAAACAATATATGGTCTTTACTCTGTTCAGTTTTTTCTTTGTAAAATGAGCTAGTGAAGGTAGTTATTTACCACGGTCAATAGTACGGAACCCGGTATGAGTCGTAGCCAGGTTAAATTCTTGTGGATGACGGCTACTTTTTCTATAACGGGCACAGTATTGACTGGCACAAAGAAAGGAGCCTCCCTTAATCACAAAGGATTGTGGAATATGCTGCGAAGTTCTTAACGCTGAATAATTTCCCATATGCTCATCATGAGCACCGGTATATACAGAACTGGTCCATTCCCAGACGTTACCAATCATATCGTAAAGTCCAAAAGCATTCGGGCTGAAACAGCCCACAGGGGCTATACCTTTAAAATGGTCTTCTTGGCTATTATGAAAGGGAAAATCACCTTGCCAGTAATTTGCATCAGGCCGGTGCTGATGATTACGCGGTTCATGTTTTAAGGGCACATCTGTCTCGTCATTACCTTTGGCTGCGTATTCCCATTCAACTTCAGAAGGTAAATCATGGCCGAGCCAGAGCGCGTAATGTTCAGCATCGTTTTTGGTAATATACCGTACTGCTTCGTTAGCGCGGGCAGGTGGACCCTCTGGCCCTTCAGGCAAGCGCCAGTTATAACCTGATTTAAGCTTCCACCACTGTTGTGGTGACTACTCATCTGCTTCAAATATGGCAGCTTCATTCTGTTTTTCGGCATCGGTAATATAGTGTGTAGCTGCTATAAAACTTGCAAACTGAGCCACAGTCACTTCAGTCTGATCAATCCAGAATCCTTTCACTTTCCTTTTTTGAGCCCCAAAATTGATCTCATCTGGATAAGCCAGTTCCGATCCTAATTTCACTTCGCCTTTAGGAATATATAACATCCCGGCATGTGCTTGTTCTAACCAGCCTGAAGGCAGTCCAGAATATGACTGACAGTATGTTATATTTCCCAGATTTAAATTTTTTTTATTTGTGGGGAGGCTACTTTGTTCGGTGTTATGGCAGCCTGTAAAAAGCAGACTGCACAGCCCTAATCTTAACGCTAATTTCATTTGCGGTATTCCAGTACACCATGCTGCTGTGCATACTGCTGATAAATTTGACTCAGCTTTTGAACCTGATCGGGATACTGCTCGGCAAGATTCTGATTTTCGCCGCGGTCATTTTTCAGATTATAAAGTTCCCACTGGCCTGTACCAAGTTCAGGTTTTGCCTGCAAAGCTATTTTCCATTCACCTGAACGTAGATATTTGTTGCCATGTAATTCATCCCCGAATATGAAATCGGCAGGGCGAACCGAGGCAGCTTTATTTTGTAGGAGTGCTTTCCATGAATAGCCATTTGGTGTGTTAATTTTTCTTCCCTTATATTCACTTTGCGGTACAGGAATGCTGGCGAAATCCAGTACAGTAGGCAGTACATCAAGTACTGAAGTAAACCCATGATATTTTTGTGAATCTGATAATATATTAGGGACTTTTATTATTGCAGGGGCAATAGTTGCACCTTCACCAGCAGTTTCTTTCCATAGATGAAAAGGAGCAGCACTGACCTCTGCCCAACGTGGACCAATATAATGATAGGACTGTGCTGTACCGACAGCATTCAGAGAAGCATCGAAACTCGGATCGCTTGCTCCGCGAATAGTACCTTCTGCACCATTATCAGAAACAAAAAAGATAAGGGTGTTATCATAAAGACGGTTAGCTTTTAAGTACTGGATAATTTTGCCAATATTAGTATCCAGGTTTTCTACCATACCCGCATAAACTTCCATTTTACGGGCTTCTATAGCTCTTTGTTCTGGACTCAGTTCAGTCCATTGGCCATAACCTAATTTATCAGTTGCCAACGGTGTGGCTGACTGAAAGTCAGGAGGAATAATACCGAGCTGTTTCTGGCGTTTAATCCGGTTTTCGCGGATGACCTCATATCCTGCATCATAAACGCCTTTATATTTATTGCTATAAGCTTCAGGCGCCTGTATGGGCCAGTGGGGTGCGGTGTAAGCTGCATAAGCAAAGAAAGGTTTGCCACTATTTTTGCCACTTTCCAGATATTCCAGTAATTTATCAGTAAAATAATTTGTTGAAAAAAAGTCATCAGGTAAATCTGCGATAGAAATAATTTTCCCGTCTTCTGTATAAGTCGCTGTGCGTTTAAATGCAGCAGGTGCGTCTTTAAAATGTAAATCCAAGCTCTGAAGCAAGGTGAAAGAGCGGTCAAATCCTTTGACATGAGCATTACTCTCAGGCGTCAAGCCTAAATGCCATTTTCCACTGATATAAGTACGGTAACCATGATCACGCAAGACTTCTGCAATTGATAAAGACCGCTCGTTCAGATAGCCCTCATAACCTGGTTGACCTTTTAAATGGGTAGGAGTGAGTTCTGCCATTGCACCAATTCCGGCCAGATGATGATCTGTACCTGAAATCAATTGGGAACGGGTAGGAGAGCAGGTTGCGGCTGTATGATAATCGGTAAGAATTTTACCCGCTTGCGCCAATGCATCCAGATTAGGCGTGTGTATTTCACTGCCAAATGCTCCCAGATCTGAATAGCCTAAGTCATCTGCCATAATAAACAATATATTAGGCTGCTGTATTTTATTCTGTTTATTGTCTTCGTTTTTATCATCATTACAGCCAGACAGAGAAAAACTGAGTGCCAAACTGGTAAGGGTAAAAAATAGTTTAATTTTTTTCATAATCTAATCAAGTGGCAATAAGCTTGCTGCCAAGCCTAAGACAAAGCCACTCGTTGAAAAATGAATAAATTTTGCTTTGGTAAGTAAGAAAATTGCTTAGAACAATTCTCACTATACTAAGCAATTTTTTTAAGAAGAAATTTAATTGATTACTACATTCAGATTATTAAAAAGAAGGCAGTTGTGATATTTTGTTCAAAAAGTGTGGAATCAGGCGTGGCTCAAGAATAACAGTCATTATCACCCCGTAAGCAGCACCCCATAAGTGAGCACTATGGTTAATATTACTGTTACCTCGCTTACCGGACCAGATACTGTACGCTATATATAAAACTGCAAAAATAATAGCGGGTACCGGAATAAAAAATACAAAAATCAGTTTCCAGGGCTCAAACAGGATGTATGCAAACAAAACAGCAGAAACTGCGCCGGATGCGCCTAAGCTGGCCCAACGGCTATCATTTTTATGTTTAAGGTAACTTGGCAGAATTGCAATGATTAATCCACCCAGATAAAACAGAACAAAGCCCAGATCATAAAAGTACTGTCGATAAAAGCTTTCAATAATACTGCCAAAGAAAAACAGGGTAATCATATTGAACAGCAGATGAGCGCCATCTGCATGCACAAAACCATGAGTAATAAAACGGTCATACTGACCTTTCTGCATGGCTGGTGGCCAGAAAATCAGGCGATTCATCAGGGCCTGATTGGAAAATGCCAGCAGTGAAACGATCACTGTGATAATAATCAGGGTAACGGTATGATTAAAAGGTAGACCTAGCATAAAATCTCGTATTCATTTGGATCTGTTTAAAGTCATCATGCCATTAAAACAGATCGTGGATGGGAGTTTCATAATAATTCCGACAATTTTAGTTGATTTTTTCGAAATCCCCCGCATCTTCAGTTAAAATACTTGCAATAGCTTGAGGAATAATTGTTATGTCGACTGAGACCAACAGCACTGCAGTAGCAGAAGAGATCCCGAACCTGTTAATTACTCCAAATGCACAAGAGTATTTGCATGATTTGCTAGAAAAGCAGAATACTCCGGGAATTGGTGTTCGTATTTTTGTAGAAAATCCGGGAACACCACGTGCTGAATGCTGTATGGCGTATAGTGCTCCGGAAGAGATTATTCCTACTGACTACAAACAGGATTATCCAGATTTTCCTGCATTTATCGATGCCCCGTCTATTCCATATCTACGTGATGCGGTTATTGACTACAATAAAGACCGTTTCGGCGGGCAGCTGACATTCCGTGCCCCAAACTCTAAAGTACCACGTGTCGGTCCAGATGCGTCAATCGAAGAGCGTATTACCTATGTACTCCAGTCAGAGATTAATCCGGGACTGGCAGGACATGGCGGTAACTGTGCATTGGTGGAAGTGGTAGAAGATGAAGAACATGGCCTAACAGCTGTACTTAAATTTGGTGGAGGCTGCCAGGGCTGTTCAGCAATTGATGTAACCCTAAAACAGGGTGTAGAAACTACGTTGAAACAGCATATTCCCGAGTTGTCACGCGTAGTCGACCAGACTGACCATAGTCAGGCGGAAGGTGCTTACTTTAAGTAAGTTCTACTTTAGGTCAGATATGTATCTAGAAACCTCCTTCGGGAGGTTTTTTTATAACCACAAGAAAATATAAATAATGAGAATTGTTATCAATATCATTCCTAATTTAAAAGTTTTTTGTTACACTGCGCAACATTAAATTTCATTTTTCTCCATAAATCCGTAATTTGGGGGCAGTAATGTCTAACCGTATGATGAAGTCTGTACTTACCGTTTCGATTCTCTCAGCTATGTTATCTGTAGCCAATGCAGCTGAAACAGACAAGGTTCAGCAGCAGGAAAATGAGAGCCAGCCACAGGATGCTGTCAAATTAGAAACTATGGTTCTTACCGCAGAAGAGCAGGTAAAACAGTCTTTGGGCGTTTCTATCATTACAGAAGAAGATTTAAATAAATTACCCGTAACCAATGATATCTCGGAATATGTACGTCGTATGCCAGGTGTAAACTTAACCGGTAACAGTGCTACTGGCCAACGTGGCAATAACCGTCAGATCGATATTCGCGGAATGGGTCCTGAAAATACCTTAATTCTGATCGATGGCAAGCCGGTAAATTCACGTAATTCTGTACGTTATGGCTGGCGAGGTGAACGTGATACGCGAGGTGATTCTAACTGGGTACCAGTCAATGCAATCGAGTCAATAGAAGTATTGCGAGGTCCTGCTGCTGCCCGTTACGGTTCTGGCGCTATGGGAGGCGTGGTCAATATTAAAACTAAAAAAGTGACCAATCAATTACATGGTTCTATTGAAACTTATACCAACCAGCCAGAAAATAGTAAAGAAGGTGATACTAATCGTATAAGTGTCAATTTGAGTGGACCGATTATTCAGGATATTCTGTCTTATCGAATTTATGGAAATTATAATAAAACTGATAATGATGCGCCAGACATCAATCCTGTGGTGGGGTCAAACGGTTATCGTGCCGCAGGTCGTGAAGGGGTAGAAAATAAAGATATTAATGCCCGCTTGGCCTGGAAAATGACTGATCATCAACATTTGTTTTTTGATATAGGTTCGGGACGGCAGGGTAACCTGTATGCAGGTGATTCACAGAACAGTAATCTCGACCCGACTACTAATGACATCTTGTCTCAATTATTTGGTAAAGAAACTAATACGTTGTATCGCGATAACTATGCTCTGACTCATGAAGGAGAATGGAGTTGGGGGGATAGCAAGCTTATTGCTCAATTTGACCGTACCAAAAACAAGCGACTACCCGAAGGAACAGCAGGAGCAAGTGAAGGCCGTATTAACAGTCTGGAAGACCGGGTGACTTCTACCCTCGATACATTGCGTTTTAATGGAGAAGTCACCGTCCCTCTTGAACTATATGTCCCGCAAAACCTGACGATAGGTGCTGAATGGGTTGAAGATGATTTTAGCGATCAGGAAAATACCAAGCAGGGTGATGGCTCGTACGGTGAAAATTTAACTACGGGAGACCGTAGCAAGATGAAGTCGCGCATAGCTTCTGGATATCTTGAAAACAATATGAAAATTACTGATGCTACAGATATGGTGGTCGGTATACGTTTCGATGACCATAACCGGTCAGGTTCCAATTGGAGCCCAAGTTTAAACCTCAGCCACAAACTGGGTGATTACTTCACTTTAAAAGGTGGCATTGCCAAAGCCTATAAGGCACCGAACCTTTATCAAAATGCGGAAGGATATTTGCTGGGTACAAGAGGAAATGGCTGTCCGATTGGTCTGAGTCAGTGTGTACTGCAAGGAAATGCCAATCTAAAACCTGAAACTTCAATCAATAAAGAGATTGGTTTCGAATTTCAGAAAGATATTGTAAATGCCAGCCTGGCATGGTTCCGTAATGATTATGAAGACAAAATTACTTCTGGAGATGAAGTAACGCAGCAGGTAGTTATTGGGGATACAACCTATAATGTATTGCAATGGACCAATATTCCTAAAGCACTTATTCAAGGTCTTGAAGGAAGTATCAGTCTGGATTGGGGGGATGTAACCTGGACTAACAACTTTACTTACATGATTGACTCGGTAAACAAAAAGACAGGAAATTCTCTCTCGGTGGTGCCAAATTATACAATTAACTCTATTTTCAATTATGACATTACTGATGCATGGGATGTAAATTTTGTTTATACCCAGTATGGCCGTCAAAAACCGCGCCAATATAAAGAAACTTCGCTTGAAGATAAACAGGGTATAATTACTGAGAGTGTTAAAAGTTATGGTCTGGCCGGTATCAATACAGGCTATAAATTTAATGACAATTTCAGTGGCCGGATTGGTATTAGCAACCTGTTTGATGAGCAAAAACTGCGTGACAATACAGTAAATCAGACTTATAACGAACCTGGCCGTGCATATTATGCAAGCTTGAAGTACGAATTCTAAAATCTCTAAAAGAGCCGCTTTCAAAGCGGCTTTTTCAATTTATCCGTTTAAAATATTTTGAGCAGATTCGGAAGTATAAAACCGTTCCAGATATACTCTAGCCCGCTTACGCAGATATTCGGAACTGCACATCGTCTGAATTACTGGCTGTAACAGTTGTTGTAACTCATGCTGGATCAGTGACTCATCAATGTTCAGATCACGGAGTAAAAGATCAAAATTACGTTCCTGATTGCGGACGTACCAGGCATGTACACCATCATGGATCTGCTGTTTCAAGTACTCGCTCTGGCGCATAAAGTCCCAGATTTCATGCCCCAGCTTCACAGTATTGGGTAAGTCCTCAACTTCAATATATTGCCGTAAAACACTTAAAGGCTGTTTTTTAATTTTATGCCAGAGATTGGCCTGAAAATGATAGAGCTTGTCATTATCGAAATGCTGGTTCAGCACATGTTCACTCATCTGGCCGAGTTTCAATATATTTTTTTGCAAATAATGATGGATTGTATCATCCAGACTGCTATCAGTAACAGTTTCCAGGACTGATTTTCCCATTTTCATAAAACGGCTTACACCCGGCACCTTTTTTGAGACTATAGAGTTATCCAGATAATCCTGAATGGCATGCTGAATAAGCTGAGTAATCATGGCAGAAAAAGCCGGACTATTTACGACGCTTTTAATGAGGCGTTCACGATGCTTACTTTTGCTGGCTACATATTGGGCAATACGATCAACTGTAAGTACTGGAATAACATCTTCTATTCTAGTCGAATCATTACACGGATGAATCAGTGCAAAACGGATATGTTCAGCAATCTGTTCAATCAAAAAACTGCTGGCGGGTGTGGCCAAAATCTGCTTTTGTAATAAATGATTAATCTCTTCAAAAGACCAGAGATCCTGTAAACGCTGCTTTCTGAACCATTGATAAAAACTGTTAAATTCCAGCGCAATAGTTTCAGGTAAACTAAATTCATGTTGTAAAAAATCAAGATGAGCTTCGATCAGCTGTTCGGTTTTTGTGGCTATTGTCATAATCGTTTTTCTATGGCCTAAGGTTGAGTGGGCTGAGTATTTAACGGTTTTTTCAGATTCTGGGTCTTCGCCAGAAAAGGCAGGTAGTGCTGGATGACTAGCTGTTCTGCCTCCATGATGGGCATATGGCCGACCTGGTCCAGAATCACGGGCGGTTCCGCGTGTTTTAATAGTGTTTTTAACTCTTCGGCAACCTCAACATTAATGATTCTGTCCTGCTTGCCCCAAATAATTAAACTCGGTGCATCAATAGTTCGGGCTAAGAGTGCAAAAGACTGCGGTGTATAGGTACGATTTAAAGCCACCAGCTGGTCTACCATTTTTGCTGTTTGTGGTGCCTGAGCAATCATGATCTGTTCTTGCGCCTGCTTGTAACGGCGTGGCAAGAAGGGAGGGTTCTGCATTACAGTTTTGAGCAGATAGTTAAAATCTCCAGGTTTAGAAACCACCAGCTGTTTAAGGTAAGCCGGATTATGCAGATAAGGCGTTTTGGCATTTCGAAATACGCCACCACTACTGACCAAAAATAGACTCTGGGTTTCAAAAGGATATTGGGCTGCATATAGCATGGCAATTGCACCACCCAATGAATGCCCAGCAAGATGCACCTGGTTTGGAATATTAGCTGCCTCGACAAAACGGCGTAACTGCTCGGTAATGTGCGGAACAGACATATCAAAATCTGCTGGGGTCCGGGTTTCACCTCCTATAGGCAAATCTGGAATGACCACATGATAATGCGGCGTTAAATAATGAGCCAGTCGGTTCCAGTTGTCACGGCTTCCGGAAAGACCGTGCAGGAGGAGTAGCGTGGGCTTGTCAACCGGCCCGCCTTCACTGTAGGACCAGGTCACTTCACCGACTTTCAGGGTTTTGCTGCGTAGCCCGGCCCAGCTCCGTTCTTCCTGTAAGGCCTGCTGAAATTCCTTCTGTAATTCTTCATTTTGGGCAATTGCAGTTGGACTTAATATACTTAAACAGCTTCCGAGCAAAATCATGGCAACTGTAGAGGAAAATTTAAAAGTACGCTGCATGCTTGAGCCTGTCATTTATCGGACTTCCCTGAAAAGTTACTCATTATATAAAAAAATCGCTATTGTTATCGACTCTGGCACAGATAGCATACCTGACTGACAACTAATCAGATAAAATGCAGTCAATTCCGTCAGCAGGAAAATAGCGGGTCTGATCATACAGTGTCTTTTATTTTGACAAAGTATTGATACGTAACTATATGAATCAATCATTATAAAAACGTCTCATTTATGAAGTTCGATAAAAAAGTACGCGATACTCTATTTTTTGTCAGTGACATTCAAAAATTGCAGGATTAAAATATTTTTTAACATTTAAAACAGATGGGAAATAGAATGCTAACTGCCCAAGAAGCTTTAGAACGCCTCAAACAGGGAAATCAACGTTTTGTGAAGGGAGAGACGACTCACCCCAAGCTTCTGTCACATCAGGAACGTGCAGAGATGGCAGAAGACCAGAATCCGTTCGCCATTATTCTGGGCTGTTCTGACTCACGTGTTCCGGCAGAAATGGTATTCGATCAGGGCCTAGGTGACCTGTTTGTTATTCGTGTAGCTGGTAATATTGTTGCACCTTCGCAGGTAGGAAGTGTCGAATTTGCTGCAGAGCGTTATGACTGTGCTGTAGTTGTGGTACTAGGCCACAGTCATTGTGGTGCAATTCAGGCCACTATTAATGCCTTGAATAATCCGGATCAGGAACCTTCCATGAACCTGATGTCAATTGTGAACCGTGTACGGCCTTCAGTTGAAATCCTGATGCAGACCGAACTTAAAAATGATGTTAAAAAACTGTCCAAACATGCAGTACGTTCTAACGTGTTTGCATCAGTTAACCAGTTGCGTCATGGTTCAGCCGTACTGGAAAGTCTGATTGCAAAAGGTAAGATGATTGTTGTAGGGGCAGAATATTCACTCGAGACAGGTGAAGTAGAGTTTTTGGATTTCTAACACAGAAAAATATTTAATCAGGCCTTGTATGCCATGACATACAAGGTCTTTAATTTATAGTGCGCCCTTAATATAAGGGTAAGCATTATTGAGTAGCCTCATTTGGGCCTTGCTATTGGGGTGTACCAGATCTGCCTGCATCAAGGTTTTATTGCCAGCAATTCCTTCCATAAAAAATGGCATCAATTTTACCTGATACTGCTGGCTAACTCTTTTATAAGTATTTTCAAAACTCTGACTATAAGCCGCGCCATAGTTTGGTGGAATCTTCATGCCAAATAGCAGCACTTTGGCTTTTGAAGCTTTTGCCTGCTGTACAAGTTGTCCAAGATTTTTCTCAATCATCTGTGGTGGCTGTCCACGCAGACCATCGTTCCCGCCCAGCTCAATCACGACCACATGGGGTTTATAGGTTTGTAAAAGCTTTGGAAAACGGGCCAGTGCACCACTAGTGGTTTCACCGCTGACGCTTGCATTGACCACTTTGTGCTGTTTCGGGTACTGTTGGTCAAGGCGCTTTTGCAATAATTGAACCCATCCCTGTTCCGGTTTCATACCATAACCGGCGCTGATACTATCGCCTAAAACCATAATAGTTTTAGCTGACGCCATTAGCGGAACTGCAGCCAAGCCTGCAATAGCCAGACGTTTAAGAATTAAAGACCACAATTTTC
Source organism: Acinetobacter sp. UBA1297 (assembly GCF_002307755.1). Classification (NCBI taxonomy): domain Bacteria; kingdom Pseudomonadati; phylum Pseudomonadota; class Gammaproteobacteria; order Moraxellales; family Moraxellaceae; genus Acinetobacter; species Acinetobacter sp. UBA1297. The sequence goes on along the minus strand of NZ_DBUF01000017.1, from coordinate 160,228 downwards.
GATTTTGCATATCAGGAATTTTATGACTCAGGCCAATTTGCGATCTTCCATCATGCCACAACCGATTATTTCTGCCCAGCAGATCACACAAAGCATTCAACTGCCGCATCAAAATTTAACAATTCTAAAAGAGGTTAATTTACAGATTATGCCGGGAGAGCAGGTGGCTATTACAGGTCGCTCTGGTTCGGGTAAATCGACATTGCTGGGTATTCTGGCAACACTGGATCAGGCCAGTTCTGGTGAACTGATTATCTGCGAAGAAGAAGTTCATCGGTTAAATGAAGAGCAGCGTGCTCAGGTGCGCCTGAAATACATTGGCTTTATTTTTCAGTCTTTTCAGTTATTGCCAGCCTTAACTGCTGTCGAGAATGTGATGTTACCACTCAGGTTACAGCCAGACTTCCATTACCAGACAGCTGAGCAAAAGGCTTTAAAAATTCTGAAAAGGGTAGGGCTTGAGCGACAGGCCGGTCAGACTCCAAAAGTACTTTCGGGCGGCGAGCAGCAGCGTGTTGCCATTGCACGGGCACTTATCAGTGAGCCCGCAATCATTTTTGCCGATGAGCCAACAGGCAACCTCGATGGACAGACAGCTGAAGAAATTGAGCAGTTACTGTTTGAACTGAACCATGAACTGGGCACTACACTGGTACTGGTTACTCACGACCCTAAACTTGCCCGACAGTGCCAGCGTCACTTCGAACTGGTGAATGGCCATCTGATTGAAAAGACTTCAGGAGATACCCATGTTAAGTCCGGTGCTTAAACCACTATTAACACAGAGCTTTCGTAGCAGTGGTATCTATCTGTTGATCATTGCATTGGTTCTGGCCATCAGTGCCACAACTGCAGTTAAATTCAGTAATCAGCAGGTACAGCAGGCGGTTGCCTTACAGGCAGCGGAAATGCTTGCCGCTGATCTGGTGCTAAGTGATACCGCGCCGCTCGAGCAAAAATGGTTCCAGCAGGCCCGGCAGCTGGGTTTGACACAGTCAAAGGTTACTGTATTTAGCTCAATGGCCCATACGGATGACCAGTTTGTTATGGTTAATGTTAAGGCCATAGATCAGGCATTTCCTTTGAGAGGAGAACTGCAGAGTACCTCTGCTGCTCAAAATCCCAATCCGGGAGAAGTCTGGCTTAGCCCACGTGCCTTGGAACTATTAAAGGTAAAAGTAGGTGACCAGATTCAGGTTGCAGATGGCAGTTTTAACGTTGCAGCAGAAATTGTTAAAGACAGCAATCAGGAGTTAGGTTTTTCAGGGTTTTCACCTACTGTCATTATTCACCAGCAAGATATCGCACGTACAGGAGCTATTCAGGTGGGTAGCCGGGTACAGTACCGTTTATTGATGGCCGGATCAGCACAACAGGTACAAGCTTTTGAAAAAGGTTTTGAACAGCTCGCCGGACAAAAGCAGAAAAATAAAATTGATACAGAACAGGAAGGAGAAACTACCAGCCTGCAGTTGCGTAATGCGGGTGAAGCCAATACGCGTCTGATGAAACCGCTTGAGAATCTGGATACCTTTTTGCAACTGGCAAATATTCTTACTATTTTACTCTGCGGTATTGCTATCGCGCTCACTAGCCAACGCTATGTCATGCAAAACCAGGACCATCTGGCGCTGCTGCGCTGCCTGGGTGCTTCCAAACATAGTATTTTATGGGCTTATCTTATACTGCTGGTGATTATCATGCTGATTGCCATCAGTTTTGGCGCAATACTGGGAATTGGACTTGGTTATGGCTTGCTTCAGTTGATGCTGCAGCTCATCCCTAATTTGAACATCCAGTTTTCGGCACTGGCCATGCTACAGGGCCCGTTGCCTGTAGCCATGTTTACCAGTGCCATTGTGTTGTTGGGTTTTATCGGACCAAGCTTATGGCAACTCTTGAATATTCCCCCTATTCGGGTAATTCGTCAGCAGGAAAAATCGGTTGCCTCCATTCTGGTCATGCTTTCCACCGGGCTATTAAGTCTGGTGATCTTTAGTGTGGTACTCACAGAAAATCTGCGACTGACGGCATGGGTAATGCTGGCGATTATCCTGTTATGTACAGTACTTTACGGCTTAGTCTGGCTTATTCTGAAAATATTAAAAGCAGCAAAAGGCCGGATTTCAGCTTATGTGCGTACACCCTATCAGACTGCTTTACAAATAACAGCGCTAGCCTTGGGTTTAAGCCTGATCACGGTGCTGGCCGTATTGCGTACCGATATGCTGGAGCGCTGGCAGCAGCAACTCCCTGTAGATACACCGAACCAGTTCGTTTATGGCTTGCCTCCTTTTGACCTTGAACCATTTCAGCAACAGGTTCGACAAAATGGCTGGGCTGGAACAGCACTTTATCCAAATATCCGGGGACGTTTGACTGAGAAAAATGGTCAGCCTTTCTCAAGTGAACTTATTCAGAAAAGTAACTCCTTGCAACGTGAGCTTAATCTTACCCAGACAAAGCAATATCCGGCAGATAACCGGATTATTGAGGGAGCTGCTTCATTTAGCCAGGTTGGACAGGTTTCAGTTGAAGCAAAAACAGCAGAAGAGTTAGGAATCAGGGTCGGGGACGAGCTGGGTTTTAGTTTGCCAGAAGGCCTGTTAAACGCCCGGGTCATTAATCTGAGAACCGTTGAGTGGGAAAGTTTCAGTCCTAATTTCTTCTTTATTTTTTCACCAGATACAATAGATGAAAATGCGGGCAGTTATCTGGGCAGTTTTTATGTACCTGAAGAAGACAAGCCTAAACTGGTTAATCTGATTCAACAATTTCCGAATACGGTTTTTATTGATGTCAGTATGATTCTGGAACAGGTTAAACAGCTGGTAAATGTTTTGGTACAGATTATTACTGTACTGGCAGTACTGGTAAGTATCTCTGGTTTTCTGGTACTGCTGGCATGTCTAAACCTGCTGATGGACGAACGTAAGCAGGAAGTTGCACTATTACGTTCTTTTGGCAGTTCAAAACATAAATTAAAACAGATGCTGAGTCTGGAAATTGGATTAATCGGTTTTATTTCCGGAGCGGTCGCTTGTCTGTTTGCAGAGGTGATCAGTGCAATTGCCAGTTACCGTATGGAGTTGCCGATACAGTTACATGCTGAAATCTGGCTATTTCTACCACTTGTCATGACAGTCGTATGTGCCATCATTGGCCGATATCGCTTGAGCTATCTCTGTGATATTCCACCATTAGAGAGTCTGCGCTCGATTAATCAGTAAAAGTTTTTAGATAAATGCCAGCCTGGTTTAAAAGCCAAGCTGGTTTTTCATCTGGCTTAAAATTTCCTGCCAGAGGGGCTGAATCTGCTGTATCTGCTCCAGATTATACTGATACAAGGCCAGACAGCATGCTGCACCTATCAATAGGCCAGCCATTCCCCCTATAACGCTGACACGTAAACGCTGGCTGAGATACCAGAGCAGTGCTAACAGTATACCCATCAACATGCCGCCGATATGGGCTGCGTTATTAATGCCACTAATCATAAAACCCATGCCCAGATTAAGCCCCATAACCAGCAATAATGATTTTCGGTCCAGAATAAACTGCTGTCGGGGCAGTACTGGTAATAAAGATAGTATAGCCAAGGCTGCCCCCAGACCCATGACTGCGCCCGATGCGCCTGCACCTACACGTGGCAATAGCTCGGGTTCAAACTGATTCAGCAGGCTATATGTATTTTGAACATCAATATAGCCGCTGAGCAGACTTCCCATAAGACCGGCCAGTACATATAAACCTATAAAATAGGACCGTCCAAACAGCTGTTCAGCCACACTGCCAAAGATATAGAGGGCCCACATGTTTAACATAAGATGGATCAGACCAAAATGAAAAAACATGCTGGTGAATAGCCGTTGAGGTTCCTCTAAATAGGTTAAAGGTGCATAATCAGCACCCCAGCGGATTGCATCAATGATCTCAGGCTGGGTAATATCAACACCAGCGAAAATCTGCCAGGCGAACAACCCGACATTGATTGCAATCAGAAGCGCTGTACACCACCAAAGCTGCGTATTGGATTGAACCGGAAAAGGTGAATAGTTCGACATGCTTTTTTAAAAACAGATACGATATGGTCGAAGACAGCTTAACACGAAAAAAAATGAATACAGGAGTAACTCTCTGACATGAAAGCTATTATTGTTCGCACTTTGTTAATTCTTGTCAGTCTGTTTCTTTTAGTACAACTCTGGATTTTTAGCAGTCTGGTGTGGTGGCGTACCCATCCGGTTGAAACCACCATGTTTATGCGACTAGATTACTGGGCAGATCGAAGTCAGCCTATCCAGCATGAGTGGCGTGACTATGACCAGATCAGCGATTACTTTAAACATGCAATTGTCGCTGCAGAAGATGGCAAATTCCTTCAGCATCATGGATTTGACTGGGATGGCATCCAGCACGCTATTGAACGTAACGGAGAAAAGGGACAAGTGGTGGCCGGTGGTTCGACTATCTCCCAGCAGCTCGCTAAAAATCTGTTTTTATACAATAAACGCTCTTTTTTACGCAAAGGTCAGGAGGCTATCGCGACCTGGATGATGGAGCGTATGTGGACCAAACAGCGTATTTTAGAAGTTTATATGAATTCGGTTGAGTTCGGGGAAAATATCTATGGGGTAGAAGCTGCGACCCAGCATTACTTTGGTAAAAGCTCGCATAGCCTAAGCCGTGAACAGGCCGCTTTTCTGGCTGCACTTTTACCAAATCCGAAATACTATGATGAAAACCGGAATGACCGGAAATTACAGTATCGCAAGCGCATGATCAGTAAATATATGCGCTATAGCCATATTCCTTAATAATTTTTTAAAGATAAGCCCATTTTTTGGGCTTTTTTTTATGAAATTGTCAAAATTTTAACGCATACTTGAATGAAATATATCAGTTCTCATTCGTATAGGTTGCAGCATGAATAGTATAGTTCCAGCCAGTCCTTCAGAATATACATATAATGACCGCTACATTAACCGTGAACTGTCCATTCTGGACTTTCACCTGCGGGTACTGGAACAGGCTGTTGACCCGATACATCCCTTGCTGGAGCGTATGAATTTTCTGCTGATTTTTTCCCGTAATATGGATGAGTTTTTTGAAATCCGTGTTGCTGGAGTTATGGAGCAGCTGTACTTGGGAAATGAAAGCCGCAGTCCTGACGGTTTAACTCCCAAACAGGTCCTGGAAAGCATTTCCAAAACTGCACATGAGGCCATTGCCCGCCAGTACCGGATATTAAATCAGGAAATTTTACCCAAGCTGCGTGAAGAAGATATCTGTTTTCTGCGCCGTGGTGATTTAACACCTGCCCAATCCGCTTGGGTCAAAAAGTATTTTCAGGAGCAGGTTGCTCCAGTACTTACACCTATCAGTTTAGATCCAGCGCATCCATTCCCAAGACTGGTAAATAAAAGCTTAAATTTTATTGTCACCTTGGAAGGTAAAGATGCATTTGGCCGGCAGATTGATCTGGCTGTTGTTCCTGCCCCCCGGTCATTACCGCGTGTAGTTCGTTTACCCGATGAACTGACTGGTGGTAAAGAGCATCATGTCATGCTGTCTGCGATTATTCACGAACATGTTTCAGACCTGTTCCCCGGTATGACAGCTACCGGCTGTTACCAGTTCCGTGTGACCCGAAATGCCGATCTGGCACTCAATGAGGATGTGGAAGATCTGGCTAAAGCTCTTAAAGGCGAATTGAGCTCGCGACGGTTTGGCCGTGCAGTACGTCTGGAGGTAACTGAAAACTGTCCACAACATATTTATGAGTACCTGCTAAATGAGTTTGATCTGGATGAGGAGCAGTTATATAAAGTGGATGGTCCGGTCAATCTGGCCCGGCTGCTGTCAAACTTTAAACGTCCTCATCTACGCTATAACTCGCATACCCCGATAATTCCTAAAGTCCTAAAAAAATCGGAAAATATTTTCTCTGCCATGCAGAAACAGGACATTTTACTGCACCATCCATTTGAATCTTTTGCACCGGTAATTAATCTGCTGCGTGAAGCAGCGCGAGATCCGCAGGTATTGGCCATCAAGCAGACTCTATACCGTTCTGGACCGGATTCTGAAATTGTACAGGTTCTGGCAGAAGCTGCACGTAATGGCAAAGAAGTAACCGCAGTGATCGAGCTGCGTGCCCGTTTTGATGAAGAGTCCAATATTGAGGTAGCCAATGTCCTGCAGGAGGCAGGTGCGGTAGTGGTATACGGCATTGTGGGCTATAAAACTCATGCCAAAATGATTCTGGTTATCCGCCGTGAAAACAACAAACTGGTGCGTTATGTACATCTGGGTACAGGTAACTACCATGCAGCCAATGCACGGATTTATACTGACTATGGCCTGATGACCACTGACAAAGAGCTTTGTGAAGATGTACACCGGATTTTCCAGGAATTAACTGGAATGGGTAAAATGGCCAAGCTGAAAAAGCTGCTGCATGCCCCATTTACACTTCATCAGCAGTTGATTCACTATATTGAAGAAGAAATTGCTAATGCCAAAGCCGGGAAAAAAGCCCGTATTATCGTAAAGGTCAATGCCTTAACTGAAATGCAGCTGATTAACAAACTGTATGAGGCTTCACAGGCTGGGGTCAAGATCGATCTGATTATTCGCTCTATCTGCTGCCTGCGTCCGGGACTGCCAGGCCTTTCGGAGAATATTCAGGTCCGTTCTATTGTAGGTCGTTTTCTGGAGCATACACGGGTTTATTATTTCTCAAACAATGGCAATCCGCGTATTTACTGTTCCAGTGCCGACTGGATGGACCGCAATTTGTTTAATCGGGTAGAAGCCTGTTTCCCTATCGAAGATCCAGCATTGAAAAAACGTATCTATGAACAGGGGCTGGCAACCTATCTTAAAGATAACCAGCAGGCATGGATATTACAGGGCAACGGGCAGTGGCATCGTGCCCAGCTGGCTGAAGGTGAGGTACCTTACAATGCCCAGCAGACGCTACTGGAGATTTTTCAATCATGATAAAAAGGAGCCTTAAGGCTCCTTTTTACACTAAATAAAATAATCAGACATGAGCCTGAGCTTGTAACTCACTGCTGATTTTCTGAAAAATCTGTAACAGGACGTCGAACTCGCTCTGTAACGGTGTACTTTTACGGGTAACCAGTGCAAGCGTACGGTTTGGCGCTGCCTCAATCGATTTCACCATCAGCTCTTCATTGCACTTAATCATATTATTATGAATGGCAATTTCAGGAAGCAAAGTAAAGCCCAAGTTAGAAGATACCATTTCTACCAATGTAGGTAATGAGCTGGCTTTGAGGCGACTATCATTTTTACGTTCACCAATCGGGCAGGCACTCAAAGCATGGTCACGTAAGCAGTGGCCTTCTTCAAGCAGCATCAGTCGCGACAGATCCAGATCTTGCAGACTGTTTGCATTGGCTGCTTTCTGGTCAGCCTTATGATAAACCAGATACAGATCTTCTTTTGCGATTTCAGCCACTTTCAAATTACGGGTATCAAACGGTAGAGCCAGAGCAACCATATCCAGATTACCATGTTCAAGCTTTTCTACAATTTTCTCGCTTTGAGCTTCATGCAGATGTAGCTGAATCTTGGGTAACTGTTTATGCACTTCTTCAAGTAGCTGTGACAATAGAAAAGGTGCCATGGTTGGGATAATGCCCAGATGCAGGTCACCAGTCAACGGCTCGCTCATTTCACGGCTTAAACGCATTAAATCCTGAGCATCGGCCAGCAATACACGCGCTCGTGCGACCACCTGTTCACCCAGGGGAGTTAAACGTACATTCTGGCGGTCACGTTCTACCAGAACCCCACCAAGCAAACGTTCCAGCTCCATAATTCCGCCCGATAAAGTGGACTGAGTTACGAATGAACGGCGCGCTGCTTCAGTGAAATGCAACGTTTCAGACAGTGTTACAAGATATGACAGCTGTCTTAAAGAGGGTAATGCAGCCATAGTGTCCTAATGTGTATGATTAAAATGATGAGCAAATAAACTGCTAAGTTTAGGAATAAAATGCGGCGGAATATCATGCCCCATTCCATGAATCAATTCAAACTTAGCGCCTGGGATTGCTTTCGCAACAGCTTTGCCGTGGCTCGGTGGAAGTAAACGATCACGTGATCCATGGATCACTAATGTGGGCTGATGGATCTGTTTATCCAGCTTTAGCAATGAACCTGTACATAATATTGCTAAAAACTGTTGAAGTACACCCGCTGGATAATAACTCCGTTGATATAGTTTACGTGCACTCTGTATGGCTTCAACCTGATTAATATAGCCGGGAGATCCTATAATCTCAAATAACTTCAAACTATGACTAATAATTCCTTCTTCATCATTGCTTTCAGGCTTGCCAATTAGGCTAAACAGCTGTTTTGGAAAAGGAGGGGGAAGCAAAGGCTGATTATTGCTGGTAAACATCAAGCCTAACTTCTCGACCTTATCCGGATAGCGGGCTGCAAGAATCTGCGCAATCATACCACCCATTGAAGCACCGATAACATAGGTTTTTTCCAGCCCCATTCTTTCAAGCAGTAAAGCTACATCATCAGCCATGTCATAGAGGGTATAAGGTGCTCCCTGATTCTGTAGACCAAGCGCAAAACGTCCCATCAGCTTAAAAGTATTTAAACGTGGTCCTTTATGACGTATCTTTGATGAAAGTCCAATATCGCGATTATCAAAACGAATTACCCGATAACCCTGGTCAATTAATGATTTACAAAAGAAATCCGGCCAATATAAAAGCTGCGCACCTAGTCCCATGATTAACAGAATAGTTGGATGTTCAGGTTTACCGCCAATTTCTACATGAAGTTCGATTCCGTTGCCTAAATCGACCCGAGTTTCATGCATAAAAGAAGAATAAGGTGAAGCTTTAAGTTGAAAATTACTATTCATAAAACCACTTATCTCCCGAAACAGCGGTATTGACTGAAAATCACTCTGCTTATTTATGCGCTAAACCTGAGGCGGAATCAAGTCAGGTACCTGTTTTGCCAGGTTCAGGCGCTGCTTGCCTGCTGTTGGACCAAGTAAAACAAAACCGCGTAATGTTCCTGAAGCATCTACAGCTTTGGCAATCAGACCATCTTCAAACTCTTCATTTTCCCAGGAGACTTCAATATCTAAAGGAGCAGGAAGAACAGTAAGAGGGGCAGCCGGAGTTTTTACTGCAACGGGCATAGCCGGATAATGGACGTGAGTATGCTCGCCATTTAAGGTTTTAGCCAGAGCCCGTGCCTGTTGCATAATCGGCATGACATAAGGGAGCAGGGTTCCATTTACCTCAGCACAGTCACCTATGGCATAAATATCAGGCTGACTGGTTTCCAGCAGGCCATTTGTAACTATACCGCGACTGGTCTGAATCTGGGCTGCTTTCGCCAGTTCAAGGTTTGGCTGCAAGCCAATTGCAGAAAGCACGATATCAGCCTCCAATACTTTTCCGTTTGCAAGACTCACAACATAGTCATCATTTTCAATTTTATTAACCTGCTCTACAGTGGTATTAAACACAAACTTGATACCGGCCTGTTCCAGTTTATGCTGGAATGAACTGGCCACATGCTGAGGTAATAAACTGCCAAGCGGTTGTGAGGACAGATCAATCACAGTAACGTCGTGTCCGGTATGCTGCAAGTCATTGGCAAATTCACAGCCAATTAGACCCGCACCTAAAATCACAACACGCTTATCTTTACGCGATGACAGATTTTCACGGAATTTACGGTAGTCGATTAATGAATTTACGACATGAATATCTTCACTGGCGTTCCCGGCAATATTCAGGCGAACCGGATTAGCCCCAACGGCCAGAATCAGCTTGGAGTATTTCTGCTTTCGGGACTGCTGATCTTTTTCAATGAGCAGTTCATGCTGTTCAGGATGAATTTCTTTTAGCCAAGTAAAGGTCTCAATCTGCATATTGAGCTGAGTCGCCATTTTCTGTGCATCACCCAATAGAATCTGTTCAGGTGATTTATTACCTACCAAGGCGTTTGAAAGAGTCGGTTTAGCATAATTTACTGCATCATCGGCACAAATCATCACAAGTTCCTGTTCAGTATTTAATTTACGGAACTCCCGTGCAAGGGTATAGCCTGCCATCCCTGAGCCGATAATGACGATAGGGTCCATATTTTTCTCCATGTTCAATAAATTATGCTCGATGTGAAAAAGACCATGTCGGGCATGGTCTTGGTATTCTTTAAACTTCGATCATCTCGAAATCTGCTTTAGATACCCCACAATCCGGGCAGGTCCAGTCATCCGGAATATCTTCCCATTTTGTTCCCGGTGCGATGCCATCTTGTGGCCAACCTTGAGCTTCGTCATAAATCCAACCACAAACGATGCATTGGTACTTCTTCATCTGTATCTCCAAAACTGCTGGGCCAAAAGACCTGGCAGGAAAAACAAGCAACTATTGTTAAATCTTTAAAATTATAAACATTCAGGAATGTTCATCTTGCCATAAATTTTTACGCTGTTCAGCAGTCAAAGTAAAGCAAATAACGGAGTTTAACCAGTTTGAAAACTGAGGTAATGGCAGAGTAGGTCAAAAGGAGGGGCAAACAGGCAATATTTTGTACTATCTATTCCTAAATAACTGAATCTGTAAGGATATAAAAATATTAATTGTTTTAAAGATTATCAAATATAGGATCAGTCATTATTTTTAATAAAATATCTAATAACAGACATGAGACTAAAAAAGCAGAAGCGTAGATAATAAGACCATAGTCTACTAGCTAGGCAGCGATGATTCATTTATTTTAAAGATAGGTAAAATTTTATTTAAAAATACCTTTAATTAAAATTAATTAAATTCAGACACTTATATTTTTTATTTTTTTGATTATTAAATATTCTGCATTAGATAACTGGCTATAACCTGAATAAAAGCATAAAATTCATGCATTCTTTTTCGTTTTTCCAGATTCTCTCCCATGACCAGTTTGCATACAACATTGTGGACTCATATCCGCACGGTACAAGATTTCCCTAAGCCCGGTATATGTTTTTACGACCTGACACCTTTATTCATGCAGAATATTGCCGCTTTAACAGATGCTTTAATTGCTAGCATTCCGGCTGAAGCACTAAATGAAGTCGACAGTTTCCTGGCGGTAGAAGCACGTGGTTTTGTTTTGGCCAGTCTTTTAGCCCAGCGTTTAAATAAAGGTTTATTACTGGTGCGTAAAGCTGGCAAATTGCCGCCTCCAGTAGTGGGTGTTGGTTATAGTCTTGAGTATGGCGTAGACCGTCTGGAAATGGCTGATGGTATTGCACCACAGAAAGTTATTATTGTTGATGACGTGCTGGCTACAGGCGGTACTTTAAAAGCTGTAAAACAGCTTGCTGAAAAATGTCAGCATCATATTCTTGGAGCAAGTATTTTACTTGACCTGCCAGATTTACATAGTGATTTAGGGGTTAATATCTGGTCTGTTCTGGATGAACGTACCCAGCCTGAAGCACAAGTCGCCTAAAATTTATTCTTATAAAGCCGGATAATTCAGATAGGTTGCAAAAAATGGTTCTCCAGATGATGCAACAGCTGATTTAAATTATCCGGATTAGACAGGCGGTGACAACCGCCTTCTACTGCTTCAACTAGCATAAACTGTTCCAGATATTCTTGTGCTTCCAGCATATTCAGCTCTTCATCACCCAGTTCAAGATATGCAATTTTGGGTGCATCAGAATCCAGATCTGTCTCATTAATAGATGGATAATCTGTCCGGAATTGTGGTTTCAAACTGGGATTGGCAACCAGTGCCGGTAGCTTGAATAAGGCCGACATCTTTAATGCCCAGTACGCACCCAGGCTATGTCCTACCAGCACATCAGGCTGAATTTTCTGGATTATTTCCTGATAAAAGTGAGCAACTGTCTGATAATTCAGATTACGATAGTCCACTGTAATACAGCATTTATTTTCTGACTGAAGTGCATGGAACTTGGTAGATTCCCGTGAGGAATCCAGCCCATGCATAAATAATATCTTTAATGTGCACTTATTCATTTAATTTACTTCAAATCGCTATCCAGAAATATCCAAGATATCCGTTATCTTTTCTTGTCCCTTCCGGTAGGTAGTTTAATTTTGCGCCTGTCGCTTGGCTGTTAGCTATTGGTCTAGATTAGATCAAAGTCTAAGTAAAATGCATTGATGAAATTATTTTGCTTTAGCGTGATGCAAGGCATACGAAAAATGTAACCAATCTGCTATGCTATGTGACTTCTTTTTATACTTGAATCGAGGCAGAGATGACGCAACATAACGCTCAATCGACTTCTGAACACACTATTTCCGAAAACGATTTAATTGCACAGCGTCATGCCAAACTAAAACAGATCAAAGAGCAGGCCGAAGAGACTGGTAAGAGTCCTTGGCCAAATACATTTAAACGTGAACATTATGCGCAGGATCTACAGGATCTTTTTGCTGGCAAAACCAAAGAAGAAATTGAAGCTGGTGAAAAAGTTTATGTGTCTGTAGCAGGGCGCGTGATGCTGAATCGTGGCTCCTTCATTGTCATTCAGGATATGACTGGCCGTATTCAGCTTTATGTTGCACGTAAAGAATTAGATGAACAAACTCTTGCAAGCATTAAGGGCTTGGATCTTGGTGATATTATTGCTGTAAAAGGTTACATTGGGCGTTCAGGTAAAGGGGATCTTTATGTTCATATCGAACATTTTGAATTACTCACCAAATCGCTCCGTCCATTGCCTGATAAGTTTCATGGTTTAAACGATACTGAAGTTAAGTATCGTAAACGTTATCTGGATTTAATTGTTAACGAAGAAACCCGTAAAACATTTGAAATTCGTGCCAAAGTTGTTGCAGGTATCCGTAGTTACCTGAACAGTGAGCGTTTCATGGAAGTTGAGACGCCGATGATGCATGTCATTCCTGGTGGTGCTTCAGCACGTCCTTTTGAAACTCACCATAATGCTCTGGATATGCCACTCTTTCTGCGTATTGCGCCTGAGCTTTACCTAAAACGTTTGGTTGTGGGCGGCTTTGAACGAGTATTTGAGATTAACCGTAACTTTCGTAATGAAGGGGTATCGACCCGACATAATCCGGAATTTACCATGATCGAGTTTTATCAGGCTTACGCAGATTATAAAGACCTGATGCAACTGACCGAGAATATGCTAGAAAAACTGGCGCTCGATATTCTGGGAACAACCGATGTGCCTTATCAGGGAGAAGTTTTTAACTTCAAAGGACCATATAAGAAAATCTCGATGTTTAATGCCATTCTTGAGCATAATCCGGAATTTACACCAGAAAATGTTAATGATCGGGAATTCCTGGCAAAATTTATTCGGGAAGAACTTAAAGAACAGGTGAAAGCTGGTTTTGGTTTAGGTAAGCTGCAAACAATCGTGTTTGAAGAAACAGTAGAAACCAAACTGCGCCAGCCGACTTTTATTACTGAGTACCCGGCAGAAACCTCTCCATTGGCACGCCGTAATAATGATAACCCCCATATTACAGACCGTTTTGAATTTTTTATCGGTGGTCGTGAACTGGCCAATGGCTTTTCAGAGCTGAATGACCCGATTGATCAGGCAGAGCGTTTTCAGGCTCAGGTTGAAGAAAAAGATGCAGGTGATGATGAAGCAATGCACTATGATGCAGAGTTCATTGAAGCTTTAGAATATGGCCTGCCACCAACCGCCGGAGAGGGAATTGGTATTGACCGTCTGGTAATGATTTTTGCAGATGCGCCAAGTATTCGTGATGTAATTTTATTCCCACACATGCGTCGTAAAGATGTCTGATTACTAAAATAAAGAGAAGCCTGCTGAATGCAGGCTTTTTTATTGTTCCCTATTCTAAATAACTGATGAATCCAGTTAATTCATTGTATAGGTTTTATTTAATGCACAATTGATAACTTCTTATATGAAAACCAAGAATATATATATCACAAAAGAAGCAATAGCCTAGACTGGCAAATCACTATAATGAATATAGTTCGTCAGATGCGTAATAAGCATCGATCCAAGTTTTAATCAAGATAGACATCCGGAGTTGTTATGGCAATCGTTCCTCCAACTGAGGAAAGACTTACACATCTAAAACAGCTTGAAGCTGAAAGCATTCACATCATTCGTGAAGTTGCTGCCGAATTTGAAAATCCGGTGATGTTGTATTCTATTGGTAAAGATTCTGCGGTAATGCTTCATCTGGCTATGAAAGCATTTTATCCAGCTAAGCTTCCTTTTCCGTTACTGCATGTAGATACCGGCTGGAAATTCCGTGCCATGATCAAGTTCCGTGATGAGATGGCGAAGAAACTGGGTCTGGATCTGATTGTTCATCAGAATAAAGAAGGCCGCGATGCCGGAATCAATCCGTTTGACCAAGGCAGCTCAAAATATACTGATATTATGAAGACCCAAGGTTTAAAGCAAGCTTTGGACAAATACCAGTTTGATGCAGCTTTTGGCGGTGCACGTCGTGATGAAGAAAAATCACGTGCTAAAGAACGCGTCTATTCATTCCGTGATTCTAAACACCGCTGGGACCCAAAAAACCAGCGACCAGAACTCTGGAATATTTATAACGGTAAAGTAAATAAAGGTGAAAGTATTCGTGTCTTTCCTTTATCAAACTGGACCGAGCTTGATATCTGGCAATATATTTTCCTTGAAAATATAGAACTTGTACCTTTGTATTTCTCTGCTGTACGTCCAGTGGTAGAACGTGATGGTACACTGATTATGGTAGATGATGAACGTATGCGTCTGAAAGAGGGCGAAGTTCCACAAATGAAATCTGTACGTTTCCGTACATTAGGCTGTTATCCGCTTACAGGGGCTGTGAAATCTACAGCAGCAACCTTGCCGGATATCATTCAGGAAATGCTTTTAACCACCAGCTCCGAACGTCAGGGTCGCATGATTGACCATGATGAAGCAGGTTCGATGGAAAAGAAAAAGCAAGAAGGTTATTTCTAAAAATTTGTGGAGCGTGATGTATGTCTCATCAGTCTGAACTGATTAGCCAGGATATTCTGGCTTACCTTAAACAGCACGAGCAAAAAGACCTTCTACGCTTTTTGACGTGCGGTAATGTTGACGATGGTAAAAGTACCTTAATTGGCCGCCTATTATTTGATTCAAAGCTGATCTATGAAGATCAGTTACAGGCAGTAACCCGCGACAGTAAAAAAGTCGGCACTACAGGGGATGCACCGGATCTGGCTCTTCTGGTTGACGGTCTACAAGCAGAACGCGAGCAGGGCATTACCATTGATGTCGCTTACCGTTATTTCTCAACAGAAAAGCGCAAATTCATTATTGCCGATACACCGGGACATGAGCAGTATACTCGGAATATGGCAACCGGAGCCTCGACCTGTGACCTTGCCATTATTCTGATTGATGCACGTTATGGGGTACAGACCCAAACCCGCCGTCACAGCTATATCGCCAGCCTGTTAGGTATTAAAAATATTATTGTTGCCATTAACAAGATGGACCTGGTGGACTTTTCTGAAGCCCGTTTTAACGAGATCCAGGCTGAGTACAATGATTTTGTTAATCAGCTGGGCGACCGTAAACCGGCTAATATTATCTTTACGCCGATTTCAGCATTAAATGGTGACAATGTAGTCAACCCATCAGCCAATACCCCATGGTATAAGGGCCAGACCCTGATGGCGACGCTGGAAAATGTAGAGATCAACCGTAATTCTGCTAAGCAGGAATTCCGTTTTCCAGTGCAGTACGTAAACCGTCCAAATCTGGATTTTCGTGGATTTGCTGGTACGATTGCATTAGGCGCGGTAAATGTGGGTGATGAAATCATTGCCTTACCATCAGGTAAACGATCAACAGTTAAAGAAATCGTGACCTATGATGGTAATCTTGAGCAGGCAGTTGCAGGGCAGGCAGTCACTTTAACCTTAAATGATGAGATTGATATTTCCCGCGGTAACCTGATTGTTAAAGCAGGTGACCAGCCAGAAATCTCACGTTCTGTACGTGCTACTGTCGTATGGATGACTGACCAGCCTCTTGTAAAAGGCAAGCTTTATAATATCAAGCTAGGCACACAAACTGTTCCAGCCAAAGTCACCGAGATTAATTATCGCGTCAATGTGAATACGCTTGAGCAAACTCAGGTGGAACAGCTTGAACTTAATGCAATTGCCAATGTAACAGTGGAATTTGATGCACCTGTAGTCTTTGACCGTTACCAGGACAGCCGCTATACCGGTGCATT
Source organism: Acinetobacter sp. UBA1297 (assembly GCF_002307755.1). Taxonomy (NCBI): domain Bacteria; kingdom Pseudomonadati; phylum Pseudomonadota; class Gammaproteobacteria; order Moraxellales; family Moraxellaceae; genus Acinetobacter; species Acinetobacter sp. UBA1297. The sequence goes on along the minus strand of NZ_DBUF01000017.1, from coordinate 143,951 downwards.
TATTTTTATTGATCGTCTGAGCAATGTGACAGTTGGAGCAGGTATGGTTGAATCTGCCGTTGAGTGGAATGCCAATGCCAAGCCAGTTACTGCAGAAGACCGTGCTGCACGTTTAGGTCAAAAACCTGCGGTTGTGAGTGTAAATACACAAGTACTTGAACATGCTCAAGGGCTGGAAAGTCTACTCATGCAGCAGGGCATAGTTGCACTTGCTAAGGTTGGCTTAACGGCAGAGCAGGCAATCCTGTTACGTGAAACAGGTATTGTAGTGATTACAGATATTACAGAAAGTGCTGATGTTAAGCTCAATTTAGATACGGTTGAAGAGCTGGCTGATAAAATTGTCGAATTAGTTCGTCTATAAGACTCAACTATTTTAAGAAAACCCGTCTTAATGGCGGGTTTTTTTATTAAAAGCATACTTATAAAAATATTAAATTTCCGTATTGAAAACTTTTATTTTAATCGATGGATTTCTAATTTGATTACTTTTACTTATACATCAGAAAAACCAAACCGGCGAACCAGTCTGGTTTTTAATTTAAAAAAAAGATTACTGAACATTTACCTGTACAGGTGGTGCATAAATTGTATATTGACTGGTTGTGTCAATGTTATAGGTATAGCTCGGCATAACGTAAGCTGTCCCTTTCTCAGAGAAACTCAGTTGCCCTTGCGCATTCTGGCTGTATTTTCCGGAAGTAGGTAATAGCAGCATCTGACTAAAAGTAATATTGCTAACTTGGCCTTTCTGCGTAATCTTTTCACCCTGAATACTGACAGGCTTGCCAGTGCTGGCATTAACCTGAGCAGGGACTTTGAGTTTTACCACAAAGTCTGATGCATCATGAGCGTAGTCAGTGGTTAAACCATGAGTTCCTGCAATATACATCCGGTTGAAATCGGCCTTATTTGTACGGAAAGTCCATGGCCAGAAGGTTACACCCCGGTCTTTGGCCATGTTCATTAAATTGGTAGACAACCCATTATAGGATGGATTAAAGGTAGAGGAATACTGCTGCGTTGCATCTAGGATACGACGTGTATTGACTATATCGCTTTCTGCGGTAGGAGTGTTGGTTAGAAAACCGGTAGACACACCCGGTAAAATATTTTTCATCTTTAAAAGTTGAGGCCCATTAAAACTGATCACCACGACTTGATCATAAACATCATGTTTATCTAACAAAGCTTTTAATGCAGGTACAATTTCTGGTTTGGAACTTTTGATTTCAATAAAATGCATTACATTCTTATGAGTTTTTAAAGCGTCCAGAAATTCCTCTAAAGTAGGTACAGTACGGTTATAGCCTAGTGTACGAAGCTGACGTACTTCAGCTAATGTCATATCTTCAATATTACGGTCTACCCCAGTTGTCCGTTTCGCTGACCCATCATGCATAATGACAATATGACCGTCAGTAGTCAGATAGATATCGTTTTCAACTGCATCTGCTCCTACTTCAACGGCCTTTAATGCACCTTCTAGAGTATTTTCATCATCAAGTGCCGGTATACCACGGTGACCGGTAATAAGCGGTTTGCGAAGCAGAGTATTTGGTTTCATATTTTTCATGATGTTCTGAAATACATCAGGAGAGGTAGCAATAATTCCATTAACCCCACTTGTAAGAATCCTGGCAGCCTTTACCGGATCAGTAGTGGTGCTATAAGCCCACGGTGTAAGCAATAACCGTTGTAAATGGCTAACAGTGATATCATTCACAAGCTGCTCAGGTAAAATTATAATTTTTGCCAAAGCCGTATTGGTGTTATGAGTAATAGTGACAATATCTTTTACGCTATTGGTCAGGTTTAGCTGTTTTGAATAATCCAGTGCAGTCCGTACTGTGGGCAGGCTGATACGGGCTTTACGTAGTAGCTCGACGTTGTCTGAACTTAACGTAATGTCTGCAATATCAACTGAATCTGAAAATACCTTTAAATGTTCAATTGTTGACTCGTTTTTAATGCTGAACAGGGGCATGGTGTTACGTTTAGGATCACCTAAATAATCTTTTAGAGAAGTGATTTTTTTATTGGATGTATCAAGAATATTTAACTGATCGTCCAGCTGATAATAAACTTGGCTTACAGCATTTGAAATCACTCCTTGAGTTGAGGCGGGTTGAATCAAAGTGGGTGCCATAGAAACCGGCAGGCTCTGCTCGGCTATAGGCGTAACTTTATTTGATTCAGGCAAGGCATCCAACTGTTGGGTAACCCTGATACTATCTACCCGCATCAAGAGACCCGCAGTCGAGAGTCCTATTCCGCCCTGGTTCAGGTTGTAAGGTAAAGTGGTATCGTGGATCAGATTATTATCTAGATAATGGCGTACCCGGTTGCCGGATACGACTACCGTGGCTTTATAGGTTCTATTACCTTCAATATTTTCTTTATAGGCCCCTTTTTGTAAAACATTCCATGCATTGGTAGGCTGTCGTAATGCCAGTTCTACACCACTTGCTCCAGTTGCCTCGGCACGAATTGCAAACTGGTAATAAGGTGTAAATGCCGGTTCACTTAAAGCATCAGCTGCACGATACATAATACTGCCCCAGCGGGTAGCATTATTTTTTTCGGGGTAGCTAAACTCAATATCGATCCGATAGTCGCGTAATTTCTGCAATTCTTCAGGCAAGATAACCGAAGTCATCTGGGTATCATTAGCCCGGCCATCAATAAATAGGCTGCCATTTTCTATATAAACTTTTCCCGCATTTGCTTTAGGGGCAATCCAGCCTGCCGGAAGTGCGGACAGCTGGTCAAAAGTTTCATCAATGTAAATTTTGGGTTGTGGTACTTCTTCACTTGGGTCGGTGGGAGTTGGAGCTGGAGGAGTCACTACTGGCGTATCATTCGAGCCGTTATTTCCACTTGAGTCGTGATCATCATTACAGGCGACAAGGCCCAGAACCAGCAAGATAGTAAAGCTCAACTTGGCAAATTTCATGAGTAACCTCAGTTTTAGTTATAGTTCGGGCCAGAAGGCTAGAGCACTAAAATGACAAGTAGATGGATTCAGCAGTTATTTAAAAAATTCTTACATATTAAAGTTTTATTAATTTCATATGGATGAGACACAAGTATGCTGATAGCTAATGTTTTATGCGGGGAATGTAAATAAGTGGAGTGAAAACCGGTAATCTGCCGGTTACTGTTTAAATGTATACATAAGTCCGGCTAAGCTTCATTGTGGCAAATTTATATGTTCAAATAGCAGCTAGAAACTTGAACAGTAACAGATAGGGAAAGATCATGTCACAGCAAACCACCATGCAACAGGTCATTATTACTGAACCGGGCGGCCCAGAAAAGCTGGCCTATGAAAGTGTTGCTATTCCAGTACCAAAAGCTGATGAAGTTTTAGTCAAGGTTCATGCTTTCGGAATTAACCGGCCAGATATCCTGCAACGTCAGGGACTTTATCCGATGCCTGCAGGGGTCACTCCGGTTCCTGGTCTGGAAGTGGCTGGTGTGGTCGAAGCAGTAGGTACAGACGTAACTCAGTTTAAAGTAGGTGATCAGGTCTGTGGACTTACCAATGGTGGCGGCTATGCCGAATATTGTGTAGTACCTGAAACCCAGACCCTGATGGTTCCAGAAGGAGTCAGCCTAGTTCAGGCTGCTGCTATTCCAGAAACATTTTTTACGGTTTGGGCTAACCTGTTTCAGATGGGTAAAGCCAAAGCAGGAGAAACTGTACTGATTCATGGTGGCACCAGTGGTATTGGTACTACAGCCTTAATGTTATGTAAGGCACTAGGCATTAAAACTTTCGCCACAGTCGGCAGTGATGAAAAAGTTGCAGCAATTGCGCATCTGACAGATGCGATTAATTATAAAACCCAAGACTTTGAAAGCTACATTACTGAGAAGACTGACAAGAGCGGTATAGACGTGATACTGGATATTGTTGGGGCACCCTATCTTGAACGTAACTTGAACCTGCTGCGTAAAGATGGTCGTTTGGTTTATCTGGCCTTTTTAGGTGGACGTAAAGCCAAAGAAATAAACCTTGGCCATATTATGATGAAACGTCTGACTATTACTGGTTCGACCATGCGTGCACGCAATACTGCAGAAAAACAGACCATTACTGAAGGTCTAAAACAGCATGTTTGGCCTTTATTGGAAAAAGGTGAGTGTTTGCCAATGATTTATCAGACCTTTAAGTTCGATCAGATACAAGATGCTCATGCAGCAATGGATACGGGCGAACATGTAGGCAAAGTTGTAGTAGAAGTACTCTAATCTGTATTTTTGTTATTAAAAAGCCGCCTGTTAGGCGGTTTTTTCTCACCATGAAATTTAAAATAGAGAGAAACATGAATTTAAATACGGTCCCATATCTAAAATCACATTTTCAGAAGTCATTTTATGTCAAAATAAGCGTTTAGTATATTGTCCAAGGACTTTCCATGACTGAACACTCTTCCGAACAGCTTAGCGATATTGAAAAACTGGATATTCTAAATGCCATGAAAAATGATGCCTTAGATACACAGGCAAAAGAAATCATTCGTTCCGGTGGCAAGGCTGGACGTCAGGAAAGTCATCGGGATGCTCTGATTGCACTGAATCAGGCTTTTGAAAATAATTTTGTTGAAGCGGTAACCCTTGCACTAAACCTAAATGAGGCCCAGGCCAAAAAAATTCGCTATAAGAAAGACCGTATTCGTATTCTTAAAGCACACGGAATCGATTACATGGCAATTGATGGGGCACAAACTGCTCAGGTATTGGCACAAGTAGCTCAGGCAATTATCCGCGAAGAAGCAGTAGTGACTCATGACCTGCATAATATCTTTCCATTCTGGAAAGAAGGCTGGCCAATGGTACAGTTTGACAATGCCTATAAAATCTTATCAGAAGATATCCAGATTCATTATGAGGCAGTACTCGATACTTTGCTGAATCTGCAATAAATCATTTCATGCAAAAAGAGCCAGCTGGCTCTTTTTTAATGTCCTTATGAATATGATTTTATAATTATTTATAATTCATAAAAACTGCATAATTAAATCGGCCAGTTAATTGAAAATTATATACTTCCAGTTAATTGCTTTAAGGCGGTTAAGCTAATTTGCCAACTGCTTAAGTTTATAGCTATATGATGTCAACGAAGCTCAAGAAAAATGAGCTAGCAAGCCGTAAAGCTTAAATAACTTCTCTTTATCTAATCATTTATGCCACACGTTAGATGGCAGAAAAAATTAGAGAAATACAGGTAGGTAAATCTCCTGTTATTTTTATTCCTATAAAATTCTCTTATTCCTGCTCTGTAGAAGGCGTAGCGTTGGGTTCCAGCATACGGGTCACTAGAAGCTGATCTATTTTGAAATGGTCAACATCCACGACTTCGAACTTGTAGTTGGTATAAATTACTACATCGGCAGGGCGTGGAATCTTGCGGAGCTGGTACATCATAAAACCAGCTAAGGTTTCATAGTTGTCTTCATCCGGCATTTCATCAATTTCGAGGGCATGTTTCAAATCTTCGATGGGGGTACTGCCATCAATTAACCAGGAATTATTATCCCGTTTAATGATTTGCTGTTCTTCTTCAAGTGGCGTCACCCAATCCCCCATAACAGTAATCATAATATCACTTAAAGTGATTACCCCAACCACCAAGGCATATTCATTAATAACAACTGCAAACTTTTCTTTGGTTGAACGAAAACGGTCAAGCAGTTCAGAAAGCGTTAGCGAATCTGGTATGGTCAATACAGTACGTATGGTATTTTCATTGAGTTGAAGCAGGGACTGGTTATTTAAAATTCGTACCAATATATCTTTGGCGTCTACATAGCCAATTACTTCATCGATATGTTCATTACAAACCAGAAATTTTGAATAGGGATATTCTGCCAGTTTCTGACGAATGCTGGCTTCGGACTCTTTTAAAGTAAAGTACACCACATTTTCGCGGGTGGTCATACTTGAGGGTACGTTACGTTCTTCTAGCTCAAAAACATTTTCAATAAAATGATGTTCCTGTTTTTGCAAGACACCCGCCTGTGCACCTGCATCCATTACGGCAGAAATATCATCAAAAGTAATATTGTCTTCCCTGGTGGTATTTACTTTAAATAGCCGAAACAAAGTATTGGCAATTGCATTAATGAACCAAGCCAAAGGTTTACAGACCTTGATAAAAATCTGTATAGGATTAATCACCGAAACAGCAATTTTCTCAGGCGCAATCATGGCCAAACGTTTTGGCATGAGATCTGCGAACAGAATAAAAAGTGAAGTTACCAGCGTAAAGGAAAGAGCAAAACCTATCGTTTCTGTCCAGGGCCCTTCATAAAAACGGTCAATCAGATTTACAAAATAAGGGCGGAAAGCAGCCTCACCCAAAATACCACCTAAAATTGCTACCGCATTTAGACCAATTTGGGAAGCTGCGAAGAAGTCTGCCGACTGCTCTTGTAACATTAAAACTTTAGTTGCCCGCTCGTCTCCGGATTCTGCCAGAATCTTGAGCTTGACCCGACGAGCGCCAGCCAGTGCAATTTCAGTTAATGAGAGAAAACCTGCACCAATGATCAGGAGAATAATGATGACAATATTTTGAAAAAGGCTCACAAGACACCTGTGTGATTCATCGTTATTATGAAATTGTTTTAACACAAAAAAGGCTTAAGGAATAAGAATTCTCCTTAAGCCTTAGAGTATAAACCGAAAAATAGAAAATAAAGAAATTTACTCTCTAGTAATGAGGTGATAATTGTGAATTATTCATCAGAAATTCTCGGTTTTCATCTTCAATCATCTGACGGGCTACATATAAAATTAACTGACGTAACCAGCGATGGGCAGGGTGATGATGCAAAAGCGGGCACCATGCCATCTTCAGCTCAAACTCAGGAATATAAAATGGCGGATCTTTAATAATCAGATTTTGGCTTTTCGCCTGTAGACGTGCGATACGTGTTGGTAATGTCGCAATCAGATCAACATTTGCAGCCAAGAGCGCCGGCATCTGGTAATGCCGGGTAAAAACTGAAATCTTGCGTTTCTGGCCAATACGTTCTAAAGCTTGATCAATCCAGCCCAGTCCGGCCTGTTTCTCAGGATTCACCCCAAAACCAACGCCCATACCTGTTTTAGACACCCAGATATGCTGGGCATCCAGATAACTTTTCAGGTTCAGATTGTTCATGGCGGGATGCTTGTTATTCAGCAGACAAGAATAACTGTCACGCCACACCAGTACCTGATGAAAACTCTGTGGAATCTCATTAAAACGGTTAATGGCCAAGTCAACTTTACCTTGCTCCATATCACGGTAAGACACATCGCTTGGTGTTAAGAAGTCCAGCACAACATTAGGTGCTTCTGAGCGCAAGGCCTTGACCAGACGTGGTACCAAGGTTGCTTCAGCATAATCTGAAGTCATAATGCGAAATACGCGATTAGACGTATAAGGACGAAATTCGGTACGTGGCTCCAGAATCATGGAAAGATCAGCCAGCGCATCACGAATACGCGGCTGTAACTCTAAAGCACGTTCAGTCGGGGTCATACCCTCAGATGAACGGATCAGCAGTGGATCATTGAACAGGTTACGTAAACGACGTAAAATATTACTCATGGCGGGCTGGGTTACCCCGAGTTGTTCTGCTGCACGAGTTACATTTTTTTCGCGAAGAAGGACATCAAGATAAATTAGTAGATTCAGGTCTACCCGCTCAAGATTCATAAAATAAATACCGAAAATAAAAATGTTAAATCATATTGAATTATGCCACAGTTAAATATATTTGTGCTAAAAGCACTGAAAAATTCAGATAAATAATCTCAATAAGTTTAAAAAGTATTAATCAGTAAAAATCCAATTTTATTGATTAGAATAATTATTTAACTTTAGATGTAGTAAAAATTTAAAAGTTTAATTTATATACAAATGTATTTTTATAAAAAACCTTGAATGATAATTTTTTCTCTTAATTTGTAAGCCCTACTTGGAACTATAAAAGTACTCCACTTAAGTCTAATAAACAAAAAATGGCTAAATATTAAACATTAAAAGTCAAATCTTATTTAAAATAATTTAATAAAAACAATAATATAATATGTTGAAACATAATTATAATACGACTTTGATCTAGGTATTTTCTAAAAAAATATTGAAAATCAGTGGAGAATATTGGATTAATTTTTTTATCACCACTAAGCTGTGTTCATCGTAACGAAGTGTTCTAAATCTAAACAAATTATACCGAGTATGATTTAGTACCTCGATTGATGAACTCCTAAAATGAATACAGGAAAATATCATGACTACATATCAAACAGCGATAGATGCAGTACGTGAATTAAAAGCTAAATTTGGCGACACTTGGCGTGATATCAGCCCAGAAGATGCTGCTCGTATGCAACTACAAAACCGTTTCAAAACCGGTTTAGATATTGCTAAATATACAGCTGCTATTATGCGTCGTGATATGGCTGCTTATGATGCTGACTCTAGCAAATATACTCAATCTTTGGGTTGCTGGCACGGTTTCATCGCACAACAAAAAATGATTGCGAACAAAAAATACTTCGGTACAACTGAACGTCGCTATATCTACTTGTCTGGTTGGATGGTTGCTGCACTTCGTTCAGAGTTCGGTCCACTTCCTGACCAGTCTATGCATGAAAAAACTTCTGTTCCTGCATTGATCGAAGAAATCTATACGTTCTTGCGTCAAGCCGATGCGAAAGAACTGAATGATCTGTTCCGTGCTTTAAATAAAGCTAAAGAAGCGGGTGATTCTGCAAAAGTTGCTGAAATTACTAGCCAGATTGATAACTTCGAAACTCATGTTGTACCAATTATTGCTGACATCGATGCTGGTTTTGGTAATGAAGAAGCAACTTACCTGCTTGCCAAGAAAATGATCGAAGCGGGTGCTTGTGCACTTCAAATCGAAAACCAGGTTTCTGACGCGAAACAGTGTGGTCACCAGGCTGGTAAAGTAACAGTTCCACATGAAGACTTTATTGCAAAAATTCACGCGCTTCGTTATGCATTCCTGGAAATGGGTCTTGAAGATGGTATCATCGTTGCACGTACTGACTCTGAAGGCGCTGACCTGACTCAAAAAATCCCAGTGGTTAAAGAGCCAGGCGACATCGCTTCTCAATACATCAGCTACCTGGATACAACTGAAATTGATATCTCTGAAGCTCAAGAAGATGAAATCCTGATTAAACGTGATGGTAAATTACACCGTCCTAAACGTTTGGCATCTGGTCTGTACCAGTTCCGTGAAGGTACTCAAATCGACCGCGTTGTACTTGACTGTGTAACCAGTCTGCAAAACGGTGCTGACTTGCTGTGGATCGAGACTGCAACGCCAAACGTTGAAGAAATTGCACACATGGTTAACCGTGTGAAAGAAGTTGTTCCAAATGCGAAGCTTGTTTATAACAACTCTCCATCGTTCAACTGGACTTTAAACTTCCGTCAACAAGCTTACGACCGTTGGGTTGCTGAAGGTAAGGACGTTTCTGCATATGACCGCGCTAAATTGATGAGCGCTGAGTATGACGATTCTGAACTGGCTGCCGAAGCTGATGCGAAAATCCGTACCTTCCAGGCAGATGCTTCTCGTGAAGCAGGTGTATTCCATCACTTGATCACATTGCCGACTTACCATACAGCTGCGCTCTCTACTCATGAGCTGGCTCAAGGTTACTTCGGTTCTGAAGGCATGTTGGCTTATGTTGCTGGTGTACAGCGCAAAGAAATCCGTGGTGGCATCGCTTGTGTGAAACACCAAGCAATGGCGGGTTCTGATATCGGTGATGATCATAAAGAAATTTTCGCTGGTGATAACGCGCTTAAAGCGGGCGACGATGCGAAAAATACAATGAACCAGTTTGCTAACCACTAAGGTTTAAGCTGGTTCAAAAAAACCCCGCTTCTGCGGGGTTTTTATTTGGTCGACGTTAAAGAACTAAAATAAATTTTTTTAAAACTCTTTCTTCAAGGTGTAATTCAGTTTGCTATCTATTTTTTCACCAGTAATGCGATCGCGCAATTCAGCAAAGCTTTCACCAATAAAATATTTACGCTGATCACTAGCCTGATCCAGTACAACTAAAGAAGGGTTGGCAGCATCAAAATGGAACAGCCCACGCACCTTAAATTTGTTATTTGGCCCTTTACCTAAATATTCTTCTGTCAATTCATAAGTTTTATCGGCATGCAGTTCCAGCTCTGTTTTAATGCCTTCGCAGTCAGCACAAGGTAATATACCTTCATATTCACCCTCCCAGTCGAGTGAGTTTTCAACATTATGGGCGCTATCCGCCATTTGAGCTTTACGAGAAGTCGATGGAGTAGGCGTCATTACAGTAGTAGCATGTCGATCATTATCTTTTTCAGAATGTTGAGTAGCCTGCTCATTTGTACTACAGGCCGTAAAGAAAATAGATGAGATCGTAAAAATACAGATAGTCTTTTTCATTATTCCCTCTTGGCAGTTCGTGAATAAATAATTTATATAGATAAATTGATATAAGTATTTTAATAGAGTAAGTATTTCGACTTATAGGTCATCATTAGAAATTACTACAACACTGTAAATAAAATGCTACTAAAATAGTTACAGGCCAAAACTGGCCTGTCTTTAACTAATTTTGTTATGTTGGAATGATCTGGTCAACTAGATAGAAGCTTGGTACAAAGTTATTTCTGCTTCTGAGGAATTCCTTTATCAATTTCTTTCTGCTGTTGTTCTTTCTGTTGTTCTTCTTTTTCAGAAAATTTTTCATGAGTATTGTCCGTATGCTGAATATGCGGATTATCATTCGCAGCGTTTGGTGTAGTCATAAGAATTACCTCTAACATGGCTATTTTATAGATTCAATATAGAAGTATTAAGTCTGTGTCACGAGTAGAGATCTGTATTTAAGTGTTAAGCAATGTTAGGTCTAAAATAACGCTATTTTATTTCGCAAATTATTCTTATATTAGTCTTGGATCAGATAAAATTAAATTTATACATATATATATTAATTGCATGTATTTTGATCAAATTTGGATTGAATCTCCCTCTTTTATACAGAATAAATTGTTAGAATCTGCCTCCTTTTAGAAAGTGGGTAAGCTTGAGTGTTAAGAAAAATTGCAGAATATAGCTTGGGCCTGATGGGGTGGGAAACAGATAACCAATGGCCACAAGGTCTTGAACAGTGTGTAATGATTGCTGCGCCGCATACCAGTAATTGGGATGCTGTTTATGCCCGGCTGGCCTTAAAAGTTTTAGGGGTTAATGTACGTATTACTATTAAAGACAGTTATATGAAGTTTCCTCTAGGACCGTTTGTTCGTGCTATGGGCGGTATTGGTATTGACCGCAGTCCAAAAAAAGAAGGGCAAGCCCGGGCAAGTATGGTGCAGCTGATGGCTGACCTGTTTAAAGAACATCCTCATCTGGTAATGCTGGTAACACCAGAAGGCACACGAGCCAAGCAAGAAAACTGGAAAACTGGTTTTTATCATATTGCAATGACTGCCGGTGTTCCAATTGCTCTTGCTTATATGGACTATAAAAAGAAACGGGCAGGAGTCGGTAAAATCATTTACCCGACTGGAAATTATGAGCAGGACATGCAGGAAATTATGCAGTTTTATGCCAATATCGAGCCTAAATTTCCAGAAAAGTTCAGTGTTGATGTACGTTATCTGAATTAATTTTGTTTACTATTTCCTGAATATAGAAAACAGACTCAAGTCTGTTTTCTATAAAATATATCTTAATGGTAGTCCTAATGGCCTGTTCTAGCATAATAAAACCAGTTTAGTTGGTTGAAGAGTGATTACGTTATTTCAGCACCAAGTATAAGCAGCAGAGAGCTTAACAATAATGGTATCCGTTATTTTTTAATAGGCGCTTGATATTAAGTCTTAAAACCTTAATTATAAATTCTCCCACTTTATTCATCTGGACTAATTCCTCCTAACGATTCGCAAGCCGCCTTATAAAGTTGATATTGTTGTGCTACAACTTCATCAAGAGGCATATCGAGCTCTGCTTCTCCATCCTTATAATTTTCTATATAGCTTCTTACTTTGGCTTTAGTGGCTCCAAGAGACTGCTGGTGATAAGTATTAATATCGCTGTGAGTAATCTGAGTACTTTCAATATTATTGCATTCAAACTGGCTGAACAGCTTCTCTGCTCGTTTAAGCTCAGCGGATGAGCCAAATGAACAGCCAGTCAAAAGGATTAGGCTGGAAAATAATGCTAAAATTTTCATTACTTTTTCATGCAGCATAAAAAGGGCGGTATTGTAACGACTTCCTGTTTATACTGCTGTTGAGAGCAGTAAAATTTTCTGGATTTTGTGTTTGCTTGTTGAATAAATCAGCAGTATTCCTAAATTTATTAAACAGAGTCGTCTTACCCTTTAACTAATCCACCATCTACAATCAGATTCTGGCCCGTCACTGCGCGTGCAAATGGGGACAAAAACATTAAAATGGCATCTGCAAATTCTTGAGGTGTAACTACCCTTCGTAGTGGTGTAGAGGCTGCAATAAGTTGAAAGACTTCATCTGGTGTGGCTCGGCTGGCGTCTGTAGCTTGTAACAGGCCGCCAGAAAGCATATTTACATTAATACCATATGACCCTAAATCATGTGAAGCAGTGCGAGTAAAGGCTAATAATGCAGCTTTTGCAGTAGTATAGTCATGATAGGGGACTACCGGATTCTGAACCAGATTAGTACCAATATTGATAATACGACCAAAATGTTCGGCTTTCATATCAGTAAATGCAGCTTGCGTAGTATTTAGTGCGGCCTTCACTGCACCTTCAAACTGGCTTTGCATTGTCTGCCAGCTTAGCTCTTCTATTTTGGGACGCGCATCGCCATTAAACTGAAATTGAACCAAGGCATTATTGATGACCGAGTTAACTGCCTGCCCGAAATGCTGTTTAGCAGCTTTAAACATGGCCTGTACCTGAGAAGAATTGGTTACATCAGCCTGATAAATAAAAATCTGTTCTGGAAAATCTTGTTGTAACTGTCGTGCTGTTTCATGACTGCTCATATAGTTAACTACTACACGGGCTCCCTGACTCACTAATGCTTGAGTGATCGCTAAGCCTAAACCACGGGCTCCTCCCGTCACCAGTACTACCTGTTCTTGAATATTCATATAACTTTATCCTGTAACTTTTTAGTTAAAATGGCAATTTATGGGTAAGAGATAAAAATGAAAGCCATTTTAAATCCTGTTGAAATCGCATTCGGCCTGTAATGGGCTGATATACGCCATTGTAATTCTTCTTTTAAATTAGAAGTTAGAAATAATATTTTAAATATCTGTAATTTAATATAAAAATAAATAATGAACAAAAAATGAAGAAAATTTGCAGAGCTTAAAGAGACTGAAATATTCGGCAACATTGTATTGGCTGATTCTTCATAAAGCCCTTTCATACTCATTTTTTATTAATAAGTAATTCAGGAGGTAAGATGAAGCAGCTGTTCTTACTATGGTTAACCATGGCGGTATTCAGTGGAGCTGTTGCGGCGCATATGAATGATTATCCGGAACAGTCTGTAAAATCTTCTTCACCGGTGTACCATTTTAATTTACAGGCTGGAAACAGCCGGATGACTGAAGATGTTAAAAATGGCCGGCCACGACCTAATCTTATCCAGTCTGGTCGGGGGAGCCGTTTACAGGGAAACCGCAACCTACGGCCATAACAATAGAACTAGGTCTGCGCTATTTACTCTGTTTCTGGTAAAGACCGGCTCTTACTGTACCAGCCTTGGTTTGCTTAAGCAGTTGCCAGTTCGCAGGCAACTGGAGCTGCTGTAACTCCCGATCTGCTTCTACATAAATATAAGCCTGATCTTTAATGAGTGGATCAGCTAGCTCAGCAAGTTCCTGCCACAAGTCCAAGCTATAGGGAGGGTCTAAAAACACTACATCAAAGCTTTGTTGAAGTGTAGGTAAAACGTATTGTGCAGTCGCAATCTTGAGCTGGCTGTTTTCAGCTTTTAACAGCTGACGGTTTTGCTGAAGGAAGCGGGCCTGTATAGTGTTGGGTTCAATCATAACAACTGAAGCGGCGCCACGTGACAAAGCCTCAAAAGCAAGTGCACCGGAACCTGCACAGATATCTAGAACATGAGCATTCTGGATTTCCCACATGAGCCAGTTAAACAGCGTTTCACGTACCCGGTCTGGGGTGGGCCGTAAGCCTTTAATACTGGCAAATGGCAGCTGACGCCGTTTCCATTCACCACCAATAATGCGGAGCTGGTTTTTCATCTTTAATCACTCTCTACATTTTGTACGCGGCTGGCCGTATTGGATTGAACAACAGGCTGGTTTGTACCGGATGCTGTTTCAGGTGCAGGGAGGCCTGTAGTACCACTAGGTAGCTCTGCCGGTTTAATACCGGCAGTCATCAAGCCACCGCTGATCTGGTGTGCGCTTGGGCGGATCGGATTTTTCTCTTTTTTGACCAGCCAGTAATCGAAAATCGGGCGGGCGAGCTGTGCAGCGGAACCACCATGACGACCATTTTCCCAAACTACTGCAATGGCAATTTCAGGATTTTCAGCCGGTGCAAATCCTACAAATAAGCCATGATCAAGCTGGCGTTCAGTAAGCAAAGACTCATTATAACGCTTGCCTTGAGCAATACTTTTAACCTGTGCTGTCCCTGTTTTTCCAGCAATATGATAAGACAGGCCACTACGGATTCCTTTACCTGTGCCGGTTTGAATTACGTCCACCATAGCCTCACGCATCTTGATCCAGTCTTCAGGTGTTCCATTAAACTGGATTTTTCCATTGGTGCCGTTATGCACATGGTAAGTTTTGGTCCCGCGGGTCTCACGTAAAACATGAGGCGTTACCCGGGAGCCCTGATTGGCCGTAATAGCTGTGGCAAGAGCCAGTTGTAGGGGAGAGGCAGTAAATGCACCCTGACCAATACTGACTGAAATTGTTTCACCTTTAAGCCATTTTGCTTTACGGGTACGCATTTTCCATTCAGGATTAGGATACAGACCTTCGCTTTCGCTAGGCAGATCTACGCCAGTTTTTTCACCAAAACCAAACTGACGCATCCAGGCATTCATTTTCTCAATACCCATACGGTAAGAGAGCACATAGAAGTAAGTGTCGCATGATACATTTTGAGCTTTATGCAAATTTACCATGCCATGACCAGTTTTTTTATGGTCACGGAAACGGTGGCTGTCACCGGGCAAAGTAAAGTAACCCGGATCAGAAATAGCAGTATTCCAGTCGACATAACCATAATGAATACCACCTAATCCAAACATGGGTTTGATGGTTGAACCCGGAGGATAAGCTCCCTGTACGGCACGGTTATATAAAGGCTGGTCCAGATTATCACGGAGACCGCTATAGTCTGTATGGCTGATACCAGTTACAAATAAATTCGGATTAAAGCTGGGACTGGAAACCAGCGCCAAAATTTCACCAGTACGAGGATCAAGGGCAACAATGGCGCCACGACGGCCAGCCAGCTGTTCCGTGGCAACCATTTGTAGGCCATAATCAATAGAGAGATAAAGGTCATTACCACGAACTGGGTCTTTACGTCCCAAATTGCGTAACACATTACCATGTGCATCTGCCTCAACTGACTCGTTCCCGGGAATACCATGCAGCAGTTCTTCATAGGACTTTTCAACACCAATTTTTCCAATCAGGTTGGTGCCGGCATACAGATCTTTATCAATTTTCTTAAGTTCTTTATCATTAATCCGACCCACATAACCAATAACATGGGCAAATAGGTCACCATGTGGATAATAACGAGTCATCTGGGTTTCAATATTGACTCCCGGAAACTGATATTTTAATTCGCTAAACTTGGCAATATCTGTCTCGGTCAGATTCATTTTGATTGCCACACGTTCAGTTTTTCTGGAAGCTTTGATTCGGCTTTCAAAACGGGCAATATCTTCAGGAGTCAGACTTAAAACTGGAGTAAGACGCGCCAGCGTAGCCTCAATATCTTCGATATCTGCACGGCTCATGGTCGCTGAAAATACCGGATAATTATCAGCCAGAAGAATACCGTTTCGGTCATATATATAGCCGCGGGCAGGTGCAATCGGTTGCAGGCGAATACGGTTTTTATCTGAAGCTGTACTGAACTCGTCATAATGCGCAATCTGCAAATATGCGTAATGTCCTGCGAGTAAAAGTAAAAAGAACGCCACAATACCCATTGTGATGAAAATGCGGCTACGATAAATCCGCTTTTCCTGCTGTTCATTTTTAAGGGGGAAATGCTGCTTCATACGGCGTACTTTGACCAAACGTACAGGGAGAACAAATGACCGGCTATTTTAGCCTATCATCATTTGGAATGATCAGTTATTTTTAAATAAAGTAAAAAATAAATAAGCTGCCCATTCTTTGACTTTATAGACAGCAAAATTCTAAAGTGCTGTATATAACAAGCATATTAATTCTGTTAAAGTCAGGAATTAGGCCAGCTGGACTGCTGTTGTTTTTACAGGGAAAATGGAGAAAATAATGAGAAAAATCTATCCCTTACTGGCACTCTTTGTGCTGGTAAATGCTGCCCATGCCCAAAATTTACTTCAGGCCAAGCTGGGAGCAGAGGACGCTGCTAGCTGGAATGTAGGCGCAGGGATAACCCAAGAGCTTCTTCATCTAAATGCTGAATGGGTTAATCAATATGGTATTGCTTACACTAAAGCAGGTGTTTTTCTGGACGATGATAATCCGTTTGGTGCCCAAGTTGGCTTCCGTTATCCATATTATTTCACCGGAGAAGCTAAAAACGGTTACTATATCGGTGCCTATCTGGGACATCTCGACAGTCAATTTAAGAATAACGAGTACAAGTCTCGTTTAGGTGCTGGTATAGATTTAGCATATGTCTGGCTCAGTCCTGAACGGATCAGTACCTTAAGTGTCGGACTGGGAGCGGCAGAAAAATTTAAGAACCAGGCGGGTGAAGTAACTGCCGATACTGAACCTCAACTACAATTTTCTTACACCCTGAGTTTTGGCCTGAAGTAAAAATAGCGAACTTGATAACGTGAATAATTTAGCGAATAGAAATAAATACGAGAGTCATGCATGTTAGAGTACGTCAGTGAACTGTGGCAAACCTTTTCAAATCGACCTGATTTTTGGGCCGTGCTCAGCATTATTCCTGTCACAGCTTTTGTTACTTGGGCCCATGTCTGGATGGCACTGAAAATGGTGTTTTATCCAATCAATTTCTGGGGCTTTTACTTAGGTCCTATTCCAATTGGCTGGCAGGGAATTGTGCCGCGTAAAGCTGGCCGTATTTCGGGCATTATCACTGACAATACCTTATCTAAACTTGGGTCGCTTCAAGAGTTTCTCGAGGCAATGGACCCAGCCGATATGGCACGTATTATTGGTGAGCAGGTTGGTTTTGAACTGGAACACCTGATTGATGAGGTTATGCTGGACCGTAATGCTGTGCTCTGGGAAAACCTGCCTTATTCAATTAAACGCCGTATTTACGCACAGGCCCACAAGCAGCTTCCGGTTGTTCTACATGACCTGGTCACTGAGCTTACCCTGAATGTAGAATCTCTAGTTAATATGCGTGAGATGGTGGTTCGCCAGATGGAAGGTGACCGTTTGCTCATGGTTCGCATGTTTCTGAAAGTTGGCCAGAAAGAGATTAACTTTATCTGGCATATTAGTGCCCTGATTGGCATGTTTTTTGGTATCTTCCAGATGATTGTCTGGTTTGTAGTACCTTGGCACTGGACAGTTCCTTTCTGGGCATCTATCTGGGGGTTCCTGACCAACTGGATTGCAATCTGGATGGTGTTTAACCCGGTAGAGCCACATTACATTCGCTATCCACAGTTATTCCGTTTAACTAAAGACCGTAAATTCCCGTGGATTGTACCTGTCTTGCGTATAGGCCGCTATAATATGCA
This sequence comes from Acinetobacter sp. UBA1297, assembly GCF_002307755.1. Classification (NCBI taxonomy): domain Bacteria; kingdom Pseudomonadati; phylum Pseudomonadota; class Gammaproteobacteria; order Moraxellales; family Moraxellaceae; genus Acinetobacter; species Acinetobacter sp. UBA1297. The sequence goes on along the minus strand of NZ_DBUF01000017.1, from coordinate 125,980 downwards.
AGGCGCTTTTATGAAGCGTCAGGATGAAGTTTCTGATGTATTTGCAAGAGTAGTGACTGAAGACCTCATTACTTTAAAATCGATTATGACCGAAATGATGTACGGTACCCGTAGAGAGAAAACCCGTCGTATTGTAAAACGTCATATTAATGAAATTATGGAAACTCCGCTGGTTCGGACATCGTTACAGCTGTCTTTAGGGCCAAAAGAATACGCAAGACTCAAGACAGACTTGATCGATCGCTCAATTGAAATTACGATGGTGCCTGTGTGTGACCCGGCATTCAATGCGAGCCGTGCACAGAAGATCTATCAAATGTTTAGAGACCGTATTCGCGAATTGACGCCTAAAGAATTCCAGAACCTGTTACGCCCTGCGTTTCAGGAAGATGAGTGGATTCTGATTGTATTGGGCGGTGTAACCGGATTTTTCGCTGGTTTAATACATTTGTTTGTCGCCTTTTTATAATTGTTGATGGCTTCCTTCTTATAAAGAGTCGCCACAAGAAATGACAATTACAACGCTAGTTATTATGTAAATGTCGAATACATTGTTAAAATGAGGATGTTTTTTTATGCGCATTATCTTACTCGGACCACCTGGAGCAGGCAAAGGCACTCAGGCTCAGTTGATCTGTAAGCGCTACAATATCCCACAAATTTCAACCGGTGATATGCTCCGTGCTGCAATTCGTGAAGGTACTGAATTAGGTCTTAAAGCTAAAAGTGTGATGGATGCTGGTGGTCTGGTGTCTGATGAGCTGATCATCGGGCTGGTTAAAGAACGCATTGCTCAGCCAGATTGTGAAAATGGTTGTATCTTTGACGGCTTTCCTCGTACCATTCCGCAAGCTGAAGCGTTGGAAAAAGAAGGCATAGCCATCGATCATGTCATTGAAATCGATGTGCCGGACGAAGAAATTGTAAAACGTCTCTCTGGTCGCCGTCAGCATCCTGCCTCTGGCCGTGTATACCACATCGTCTATAACCCGCCTAAGGTAGAAGGTAAGGATGATGAAACTGGTGAAGATCTGGTACAGCGTCCGGATGATCTTGAAGAAACTATTCGTAAGCGTTTAGGTTCATATCATACTGAAACTGAGCAGCTGGTGGGTTTTTATCAAGGCCGTGCCGCCTCTGGTGAAAATGCGCCAACTTATAATAAATTAAATGGCTTGCGTGCTATTGATGAAGTTCAGACTGAACTGTTTGCTATTTTAGACCAGACCAAATAAAACTCGGGTAAGCTCGAGATTCTTTTGACTTTAAAAGGGTCCTAAGCCATATTAGGGCTCTTTTATTTTATGCAGAGCAGAGGATGGATCAATGCTGAAAATTGGCTTGATTATCTTGGTTATTGTTTTTTTTATTATCTTGCTGGCCTTGCTTTATCAAAGTCAAAAAATGTTACGTGCTGTAGAAAAGCAGGAAGCTCAGGAAAAAGCCAACAGACCAGCGCCTAAACGTCGACTGCATCCTAAACTTCAGGCACAGCAAAAGCAGAAGAAATAAAAATATCTTACTTATCTGAAAGTTGTGGAATTAATGTGGTGATGGCTTGTTCTGCGCCCAAGGCATAACGGTCCGGCCAGTTACATACATCGGCCACCACACATTCAAAACATTTTGGCTTACGTGCTATGCAGGTGTAACGACCGTGTAAAATCAGCCAGTGATGTGCATCAACCATAAATTCTTTCGGTATTACTTTTAATAGCTGCTGCTCGACTTCTAGTACGTTCTTACCTGGTGCGAGGCCAGTCCGGTTACCTACTCGAAAAATATGAGTATCTACAGCCATGGTCGGTTGCCCAAACGCGGTATTGAGTACTACATTGGCTGTCTTACGGCCTACACCAGGCAAAGCTTCAAGCTCTGCACGAGTTTCTGGAACTTGGCCATTATGCTGTTCAATCAGAATTTTACAGGCTTTAATCACATTTTCTGCCTTGGCATTATAAAGTCCAATCGTCTTGATATAGGCTTTTAAACCCTCGACACCTAAGGCATAGATTGCCTCCGGCGTATTAGCCACAGGAAAAAGTTTGTCGGTTGCTTTATTTACACTTACATCCGTAGCCTGAGCCGAAAGTGTAACTGCAACCAGTAGCTCAAAAGGGCTAGAAAACTTGAGTTCGGTGGTAGGGTGAGGACGCTGCTGGCATAAACGCTCAAAAAAAGTATAAACCTGTTTTTTATTCATTTTTTTTACAGGTTTGCTAGTTACTGTACTCATTTTGACGATTCCTGTAGAGCCTGTAACTGCCGGTTTAATTCTGTCAGCTGTGTCTGTTTGTGTGCATCTTCACGTACAGAGAGCTGTTTTTCCAGTTTTTTAATCTGGGTACGTATTTTGGCGAGTTCAATTGTTGTCTGTGCACTTACCGTGTTCCGAATAGATATATCTTTCTGTTTTACTTCAATCGCTGGAACTGCATCAGTCTGCTGGGAAAAGCGTGCAAACAGTTCACTGTCGATCTCCGCACGTACAACAGGACCTTTCCGATACATCCGTCGAGTTTCCTCACGTTGGATATGCGCATAATAACGACGGCGTAAATCGTTCTGCTCCTGAATCCGTAAATCTTCTGTAGGCAAGGGCTGAACATCTTCAATCAGGTCAATACAGTCAACCGGACACGGGGGAATACACAATTCACAGCCTGTACACAGGTCAGTCAATACAGTATGCATGAGTTTACCACTGCCTATAATGGCATCCACTGGGCAAGCGCTAATACATTTGGTACAACCAATACATTCATCTTCACGAATTACTGCTTTCATGCGTTGCGGACGTCCATCCGCCTGAATTGGCCAGACACTTTCTTCAGCTTTTAGTGCTCCACGATCGAGCAGTTTTGCCAAAGCATCTGCTACCGGCTGCCCCCCAGGAATGCATTTATTGGCGGCTTCACCTTCAGCAATAGCCTGCGCATAAGGCAGGCATCCATCACGATGCCCACATAGTCCGCATTGGGTTTGTGGTAGAAGGGCATCAATTTGGCGAATCATGGAAATAGTTGAATTCATGGTCAAATCATAAGTGCACAGCAAAAAACAGGAAAAGCAGAAAAATGCCTGATCGGAAATAGTATTTTAACATATCTCAGCGCTATAATTTGCCGAGTTTCACTGTAATGTTTCAGTAAATGGGTAATATTGACAAGTGATTAACTGATCGGAATTATGATTAAAAGTGATGTAATTCATAAAAAAAAGTAATTTAATTATCATTTTAATTAAACTTTTTTTAAAAAAGTCTTGTGCTAGCAGTGTAAACGATATTTAATAATTTGCGCCAAAATATATCACTTTGAGTAAATTTTTGCACAATTTTGAATCACCTTTCTGCAGAGGACTAAGCGTTGAAATATAACAGCCTTAACGACTTCTTAGACTACGTCAAAGCACGTGATCCACATCAACCAGAGTTTTTACAAGCTGTAGAAGAGGTGATGACCAGTTTATGGCCTTTTATTGAAAAGAACCCAAGTTATGCAGAACATGGCCTGCTTGAGCGTTTAGTCGAACCAGAACGCGCTATCCAGTTTCGTGTTTCCTGGGTAGATGACCAAGGTCAAACTCAGGTTAACCGTGCATTTCGAGTACAATATAATTCAGCAATTGGGCCATTCAAAGGTGGAATGCGCTTCCATCCTTCTGTAAATCTTTCTATTCTTAAGTTTCTTGGTTTCGAGCAAACTTTTAAAAATGCATTGACCACATTACCAATGGGTGGTGGTAAGGGCGGTTCTGATTTTGACCCTAAAGGTAAGTCAGAAGGCGAAATCATGCGTTTTTGCCAAGCATTAATGATCGAGCTTTATCGTCATTTAGGCTCAAATACCGATATTCCTGCGGGGGATATTGGAGTAGGCGGTCGCGAAGTTGGCTACATGGCCGGCATGATGAAAAAACTCAGCAATGACACTTCATCTGTATTCACGGGTAAAGGTCTGTCATTTGGTGGCAGTCTGGCCCGTCCCGAGGCTACCGGTTACGGTACCGTGTATTTTGCAGAAGAAATGCTTAAAACCCGTAATGAGGTTTTCCAGGGTAAAGTGGTTGCAATCTCGGGTTCTGGTAATGTTGCCCAATATGCTGCAGATAAGGCCATGTTCTTGGGTGCTAAAGTAGTATCCCTGTCTGATTCAAACGGTACTGTCTACGTAAAAGATGGCTTTACTGATGAATTACTTGCAGAAGTCATGGAACTTAAAAACGTGAAGCGTGGCCGTATGTCAGAATTCGCTTCCAAGCATGGATTTGAATATCTTGAAGGTAAACGTCCTTGGGGAATTAAATGCGATATCGCACTACCATGTGCTACACAAAATGAACTCGATGGTGATGATGCACGTCAACTGTTAGCCAATGGAGTGATGTGTGTGGCCGAAGGTGCCAACATGCCTTCTACCCTTGAAGCAGTAGAGGAGTTTGTTAAAGCAAAAATTCTTTATGCTCCAGGCAAGGCATCAAATGCAGGTGGCGTGGCTACATCAGGTTTAGAGATGTCTCAGAATGCACTGCGTTTAGGCTGGAGCTTTGAAGAGGTGGATGAGCGTCTGCATGCGATCATGAAAGAGATTCACCGAAACTGTGTAAAATATGGCACCCAGGAAGATGGTACTGTCAATTATGTAGATGGTGCTAACATTGCTGGTTTCGTAAAAGTTGCTGATGCCATGCTGGCACAGGGCGTATACTAAGTTTTTCTAAAATTATTTATAAAAAACCGATGCGTTGGCATCGGTTTTTTATTATTTAGATATAAATTTAAGGCTTTTTAATAGTTTCCTGTTCTACAGTCATATCATGTACATATGCATATTTTGATTGATCTGCAGCAACATTTTTACGTTCATAGCGCTTTACCCGTACAATGACTCGCTGGTTAGGGTCATGCTTAAAACCTTCAATATGATCGTAAAATAGTGTCCAATCTTTATCGACCTGCGTTTTTATACCTTTATCATCATATTTGATTTCACGGACCTGCAGGCAGGTTTGTGGTGCAACTCCTGTACATGACTTGGTTTCAGGTGCTATTTCTAGAAAAATAGTTTCACCTTGCGACTGATATTGGGCTTCAGGGGTCATGTTACCCTTAAATGTATAACTTTGACCTTGGGTATCTTGCAGGATCAGGGTTGGCTGTTCAGGGTTCGCCAGATTGAGTTCAAAAGGAATACTGCGTTTCTGAAATAGGGCACTGGAGAACTGTTCCTGTTTCATTAATACCGGATCACATGCCATCTGCGTTGAAACTAAGTCACCAGTCAATAGCTGACCATTTTCAATTTTCCAGCTTGTACCCTGACGGTTACATCCGGTATCAATTCCAATCCGGTCATTGGAAAAATTCAACAGGATAGGTTCTTTGGAACCTTCCGGTTGATAGGTCCAGTTATAAGAAGTTAAAGCACTATGTTCAAGAATTTTACTACCTTTAAACACGTGCTTTTGTCCCTTTGTATCTGTAATGGTTAAAATGGCCTGACCATTCGCTAAGCTAATATCAAAATTTGAACGTGCTTCATTGAAGATACTGCTAGAGAGCTGTTCCTGCTTCATTAAGTCTGACTGGCAGGCCATCATGGTTGAAATCAGATGAGAAGTTACCAATTTACCTTCTTCAATTTTCCAGCTGCCGCCTTGTCCGTTACAGCCAGTCTGTATAGATAACTGATGATTATCTATAAAATTGATGACTAGAGGTTTAGAAGCCTGAGAATTCTGGTAAGTCCAGCTATAGGCAGAGAGCTGCTGCTCAGTATCGGCTTGTTGTGAGACATGTGGCTGCTTTTGATGCGACTGAATAGATTGGCAAGCCATTAAAGAAAAAGGAAGCAGGGCAAGAAACAAATATTTCAATTTCATTTTAAATCTTTTGTTACAACTAAATTAGAGCATAGCTTAAGGCATCGTTCAGCTCATAAAAACCGGGCTGGTTAGGTTTTTAGTTTTAAAACGTATTGTTTTGTAACTTCAAATGAGGGTTTCAAATGAAGTTTTTCTAATCATAGTGAATATTTGTACTAATCAAACCTGTAAATATCCATTCCTAGAGCCCCCATAGAAAAACTGCTATGAACCAGACTGAATCTTGAGCCAGTTCCCATAGCAAAGAAAAGGGGAGCTAAATGCTCAAGAGTGGGATGATTCCGTGCAATATAAGGCAGATGTTGCCATTCAAGTACTTCATCATAACTGCTATGGCTGAGTTTACTCACCACATGGTTGCGAAAAGTCGAAGCCCATTCAGGTACTTCAGACGTATTACCGTGCCAGTTTAACTCGGCCAGATTATGAGTAATGCTACCTGAACCAATCAATAAAATCTGTCGTTCACGTAGAGGCGCCAGCACCTGCCCAATTTGATAAATCTCATCAGCACTCATGCTCATAGGCAGCGAAATCTCGATTACCGGAATTTCTGCTTCAGGATACATGTGTAATAAAGGCATCCAGACACCATGGTCACGCGGGCGGATATTGTTTGCGTGTGCCTGTATCTGTGCTTCAGCAAACAGATGCAAAATTTCTTCGGCCAGTTCCGGGTTACCCGGAGCACGATAGTGAATTTCATAAAGTTCGGCTGGAAAGCCACGAAAATCATGCCAAGTTTCGGGACGCGTTGCTATACTCACTTCCAGGGCCTGACTTTCCCAATGAGCCGACATTACAATAATAGCTTCCGGTTTAGGCAGGTTAATGCTCAAACGTTCTAAGGCAGGTCCCACCTGTTCCGGATCAAGAGCGAGCATGGGAGAACCATGCGAAATAAATAAACCGGGGAGAGTCTGTAAATTCATGAGCGCCTGACCTGAGCAATTTAAATTAAACTTCATGATGCAGAAAAAAAGCCGCTTATTAAAGAAGCTTTATTTCAACGGTATGTTTCAAAAATGCAATTATGGGATTAAGAGCATTCAAGCGCGATGATAAGGATGATTATGATTAATACTCATTGCCCGATAAAGCTGTTCGATCAACATCACTCGGACTAAAGGGTGAGGTAAAGTCAGCTTGGAGAGTGACCAGTGCCAAGCTGCTGTTTTACGGACTTGATCTGAAAGCCCATCCGGTCCACCGATTGCCAGAGCTATATCGTGTCCTTCAAGCATCCAGCCTTTCATTGTTTCAGCCAGCTTCTCGGTGCTGAGCTCTTTTCCACCCACTTCTAGAGCAATCAGAATTTCGCTGGGTTTAAGCGTAGCGAGAATACTTTCACCCTCAATCTGGCAATATTTTAATATATCTGCGTCTGAGTCATTCTTGCCGCGTTTAGCCATGGGTAACTCAATGACCTGAGTTTGTACAAACGGTTGAATACGTTTGAAGTAATCTTCAAAGCCAGTCAAAACCCAAGCTGGCATTTTTTGACCTATGGTTAAAATACGGATTTTCATAACTGCTGTTTGGTATCAAAGTAACATTATTATAACGTTGAAATGCTATCTGTACTGATACAAAAAGACATAATGAAGCTGGAAAATAACCAGAAGGACAGGTTGCCCATACGAACAACATGCCTGTCATGATAACAAATGGAAAAATAAGCGAATGTGGAATCGTTTGATATACAGATACTTAATTTTAATTATAAGCGGTTTTTTTTCATGTGTAGCAGCAGCTGATCTAAGCACATCTTTTAAGCAGGCAGATCCTTCTAATCTAACAGTTTACATGAACCAGATTATTCGGCCGGGAGTTGCACGAAATTATAAAAATGTAGAGGAACTTAATCGGATCTCAGCAGGATTAAAAGAGCAGATGCGTCTGTTCGGTATACCCTGTAACTATCAGACTTATGAAGTATACGGAAAAAATTATCGAAATGTCTTGTGCTATATCAATGTTGGCCGCTCAGATAAAATGATTATCGGTGCGCATTATGATGCTTTTGAAAAAACTTCTGGAGCAGATGCCAACGCCTCCGGAGTCGCCGGTGTACTTGAAATAGCACGCATTCTGGCAGCAGAGCGCTCTTCCTTAAAGCATAATATCGAATTTGTCTTTTATACCTTAAAAGAGCAGCCATTTTTTAAAACTGCACAAATGGGAAGTTATATTCATGCCAAATCGGTACAGCAGCAAAAAGAGCAGATTAAGGCAGCTTTCATACTTGATATGATAGGCTACTATGATATTAAAAATGTACAGCAGTATCCGGCAGGCATGAAATGGATATATCCAAGTCATGCTAATTTTATTGCGACCTTAAGTAATATACAGTCAAGTGAAATCGGGAATACTTACTGCGCATCAATGCAGAAGTTAAACCAGCTGGATTGCCAACGTATGGTAACACCTTCATTTCTGGCAGGGGCTGACTTTTCTGACCATTTTAACTATTGGCAATTTGATATTCCGGCAATTCTGATTACAGATACCGGAAAATACCGCAACAAGTTTTACCATACACAAGAGGACCGTATTGATAAGCTTGATACTGTAAAGATGGCTCAGGTAATTAACGGCTTAGCCTCTACCATTCTTGAATCTAACTTCTAAAATTAAAGTATTTAAGACAAAAAAACGCAGTCCTTAAAAGGGGCTAAAAGGACTGCGAAATAGGCCATCCGTCTGGAGATACAGATGGCCATTTAGTGTACGTTGTGAGAAAAATTAAAACCCACAGAACCGTATGCCTATACTGAATAAGATGGGGAAACTGCTCAGCTTTTTCAAGCTAAAATAAAGGCCACACATACTATATATACATTTTTTAACACAAAAAAGAGAGCCGAAGCTCTCTTTTTCTTATTTACCCTTAGTGGCGGGCTGTATTTGACTCTTCAACTGGTTTTACCAGAGGTTGCTTTGGAAGAGGTTTTGGCATAGAGGTTAAAGCAAGTGGCAAGATCTCATCGATACTTTTCACTGCCTTGATTTCTAGCCCTTCCTTCACATTTTCTGGAATTTCTGCAAGATCACGTACATTTTCTTGTGGAATGAAAACCAGCTTGATACCTCCACGGTGAGCAGCAAGCAATTTTTCTTTCAACCCACCAATACGCATTGCACGACCACCCAGACTGGTTTCACCTGTCATTGCAATATCTGCTCGAATTGCAATACCAGTAAATGCTGAAACAAGTGCAGTAGTTAAAGCAAGACCGGCAGATGGGCCATCTTTTGGTGTTGCACCTTCAGGCAAGTGAACGTGTACATCCGTTTCTTCAAAACGTGATGCCTCAATTCCAAGTTCATCTGCACGGGTACGCACTACTGTCATAGCCGCAGTAATCGATTCTTTCATAACATCACCCAAAGAACCGGTAGTAATAAATTTACCCTTACCTTTAACTGCTGCAACTTCAATAGTCAGTAATTCACCACCGACTGAAGTCCATGCCAGACCATTTACACGACCAACTTGAGCTTCTTCTTCCGCCATACCAAAGTCAAACTTGTGTACACCCAAATAATCCGGCAAGTTTTCTGCAGTAACATCGACATGCAGATTTTTGGCTTTCTTGCTCACGGCTTCTTTCACGACTTTTCGCGCAATTTTGGAAACTTCACGCTCAAGACTACGTACACCTGCTTCACGAGTATAACGACGTACGATGTCACGAATCGCTTCTTCATGTACTGTTAACTCTTTAGCACGTAACCCGTTATCTTTAATCGCTTTAGGTACCAAATAACGATCAGCAATATTTACTTTTTCGTCTTCGGTATAGCCCGGCAAACGGATGACTTCCATACGGTCAAGTAATGGGCCCGGAATATCCATACTGTTTGCAGTACAGATAAACATGACTTCAGACAGGTCAAGATCCAAATCAAGGTAATGGTCATTGAATTTGTGGTTCTGCGACGGGTCAAGCACTTCAAGTAATGCAGAAGCAGGGTCACCTCGATAATCCTGTGCCATCTTGTCAATTTCATCAAGCAAAAACAGCGGATTCTTAACGCCGACTTTTGTCAGGGACTGCACAATTTTACCTGGCATCGCACCAATATAAGTACGACGGTGTCCACGTATTTCAGCTTCATCACGCACGCCACCTAAAGCCATACGCACAAATTCACGACCTGTAGCTTTAGCAATAGATTCACCAAGAGAGGTTTTACCTACACCTGGGGGGCCAACCAGACAGAGGATTGGTCCACGCAGCTTTTTCACACGCGACTGTACTGCAAGATACTCAACGATACGCTGTTTTACTTCATCTAGGCCATAGTGGTCAGCATCGAGGATTTCCTGAGCTTTATTCAGGTTAATACTAACTTTGCTAGCCTTGTTCCACGGTGTATCTAAAATAACTTCCAGATAGTTACGTACCACAGCCGCTTCACTTGAAGCCGGTTGCATCGCTTTTAGCTTACGGAATTCAGCTTCAGCTTTTTTGCGTACATGTTCTGGCAGATCAGCTTCCGCGAGACGTTTTTCAATCTCGGCCACATCATCTTCAGCGCCACCATTCATGTCAGAGAGTTCGCGCTGAATAACCTTCATTTTTTCATTCAGGAAATATTCACGCTGATTCTTTTCCATCTGGCGTTTAACTGAATCATGCAAGGTCTGTTCTAGCTGTTGTTCTTCAGATTGCTGAAGCAGATAAGTCATCAGTTCTTGGAGATGAACTTCGAACTCATCATGTTCAAGGAACTTCTGTTTCACTTCAATATTAAGTGGAACTCGAGTCGCAACAAAGAATAACAGTTGCAGCAGATCTTCAATTTTATTGGCCGCCGCAATCAGCTCACGCGCATTACGCAATTTTGCTTCAGCATACTGGGCAAACAAGGTACGCAAATCTTGCAGGCGGGCATCTTGCTCTTCCTCGCTAGAATCTACAGTCATTGGACTAAGGGTATGCTCAGCGCTCAGATATTCTTCTGAGTCAATAATACGGGTAAGTTTAGAGCGATGCAGGCCTTCAATCAGGACTTTAATACAGTTTTCATCATTTTCATGATTCACAACTTGCACAATCTTCGCGACAGTACCGTATTGATAAAGGTTGTCGTGATCAATTTCTTCTGTAAGCGAATCTCTTTGTGCAACTACAAATACTAAATTGTCACTGTTACGAGCCACATCAACTGCATTGATCGATTTTTCACGACCCACAAATAACGCAATTTGCATGTGTGGATACACCACCACATCACGTAGCGCTAATAGTGGTAATACACTTGGAACCTGAGGCTCTAAGGTTTGTTCATTCATAAGATATTCGGACATGGGCACTCCTAATGAGTGACAACGGTGTTGCCATGACTTTTATAGTGATGGGTAATTTAAAAAATACAAGGGCCCATGCAGATAAATTGTTTTATTTTTAGATGAGATATGAAAAGTTCATAGTTTTAAACAAGTTAAACGTATAGTTAAGATTAAAAATAATGTATTTTCGTAGGTGTAACTAATGCATTTAAAGGTTGATCCCATTTTTCTCGCTTTAATCTTAAGGGAATAAACTGGAAATCATGTGCTAGTCCTAACCGGTACGGATACTGTGCGGCCTGAGCCAAGGTACGATCATAATAGCCTCCGCCCATACCAATGCGTGTCCCGCTAGAGTCACAAGCAAGCAACGGCATTAAAATTAAATCTAATACAGTAACATTACAGCCACGGCCTGCCATGGGCTCCTTCATGCCTAATGGATGATAGGCAAAGCACTGATTACGATACTGATCACGACTTATAGAAACCCAAACTAGTTTTTGATTCATGTTGCAGATCATAGGTAAGTAAACTTTCTTACCTTTTTTAAAACAGTACTCAATAATTTTACGTGTATGGATTTCACCAAAAGCATTCAGGTAAATACCGATTTTATCAGCATGTTGAAACCTTGGCATTTTTATAAGATGTGTCAGCACTTTTTGTTCAGATTGCCGATGCTCAAAAATACTGACTTGGCGGCGTTGAGAACGCAGAGATCGCCGTAAAGAGTGAAGAGAAATGGACATAATAATTTCAATTACTTTCCAAGTTAAATCGATTTAAAGACTGATGATCTATAAACTGATCAAACAGCTATCTTATTATTAATATGTTATATTGTCCCAATAAGATAATTTGGCTCTGTACCCTTAACCAGACTTTATACTATCACAATCTTATTTTAGTATCAGCTCGCAGCTATAACAGAGCAACTAAAAAATTCTACTACTACTGCAATGATTAAAAAGTGATAGACTGTAACAATATATTGTCTGATTTTATTATTAAAGTTGAATCATTATATTTTTATCAGTCATATGTATATCTATTTTGGAGTAAATCTTATATAAATAATATAATGCTATATTCTAAATATTATAAAACTTGGAGTGAAAATAAAATGATTATATATCGAAAAAGGTTATAATGTTCATTATAATAGTAAACTAAAAATTAGAAAAGTAAAACTAGCTAATAATTATGGCTCTGAAGGATTATAAATATGTGTATTATTTTTCTAAAGTCTTGAGAATTATATTGAATAAATATTATTAATAATCTAGAATCTATTCCATTGTATTGCAATATAAATGTGAGAAATACTATTTTATCTTCCTATAAAAATTTTTAATTAATAATTCAATTATATTTATAATAATTTTTTATTAAAAATACCTTGTATTTTTTTTGGTTAATCTTATACATCTTGGAACCTTGTGATTATATTTTTATATATAAAAGGTATTAAGAGTAGTTAAGAATAAAATATAATTCATTATAAAAAGCTGTAAGATATTTTTTATTAATTTACTTTAATCTTAAACATTGAGAAATGAATAATTTTAACGATTAAAATAGGAATATTTCATGTATTTAAAAAAGAGTTTTATAATTATAAATCTTATATTAGGTATACAACATTTAGCCTATGCAGACTGGATTAACCAAGCCGCTATGAAAGTTGAACCTCATACTATCCAGTTAAGCCACTATATTCATACAAATCCCGAGTTGGGAAATTTAAAATTTAAAACCTCTGAACTGGTACAAAAAGAACTTAATGCCTATGGTGCTGAGGTTAAAAAAGGCTTCGCAAAAACAGGTGTTATAGGTGTACTGAAAGGAGGAAGACCCGGACCGGTCATTGCACTACGTGCCGACATGGACGTTTTACTTATACAAGAAAAGGCTCCGGTTTCTTTTGCCAGTCAGGCCACAGGGTTATATGAGGGTAAAATAACGCCAGTTGCCCACGCATGTGGCCATGATGCTCATACTGCTATGTTATTGGGTACTGCGCAAGTTTTGGCTGAACATAGGGAAAAAGTTGCAGGTACAGTTGTATTTGTTTTCCAGCCTACCGGAGAAGGGGGAGCAGATATTGATAATTTTAGTCAGGGCGAACAGATAGGTTCAAGAAAAATGATCGCAGATGGTGCATTGAGTAATTCAAAGCCAGAAGTGATTTTTGGATTGCATGTTATGGCAGGTATGCCAAGTGGCCACTTATATTATAAAGATGGTGCTGTCTTAAATAGTGCTGATGGTGTCCGGATTACTTTAAACGGCTAACAGGTTGATGGTTCCATGCCATGGAAAGGAAGAGACTCGATTGTTGCTGCGGCAGACATTATTCAGAACATGCAAACACTGGTATCGCGTCGTACTGATCTTGGCAAGGGCATGGGCGTTATAAGTATAGGTCAGATTCAGGGAGGAACCAGTGGTAATATTATACCGGAACAGGTATAAATGACCGGAACTATCCGCTCCAATCATGAAGACATTCGCCAGAATATTTTAAAGAGCTTGCCTGAAATGATTGACCATACTGCAAAGGCCAATGATGTTCAGGCCAAGATAGAAATTTCTGCTTATGCTCCTGTGATATTTAATGATAAAACTTTAACTCACCTTATGGCTCCCAGCTTAAAGTCAGTTGCAGGGGAGAATAAAGTTCATGTGCTGGAACAAAATGAAAGTGCCAGTGAGGACTTCGCGTATTATGGCCAGATTATGCCAGCTTTATTCGTATTTCTAGGGGCCACCCCAACCGATCAGTACATGCACAAGGCAGCCCCTAACCATAGTCCCTACTTTATGGTAAATGATAAAACCTTAAAAATAGGAATAGTTTCACATATACGTTTTGTGATGGATTATCCAAAAATTGCCGGTCAGGTTCAGGCTGTCTGGAGAGCGAAAAAATAATAGAAATTCTTATAGAAATCAGAAAATAGAGATACTGATCCCTATTTTTGGCTACTTTTTTGGATGATAGAGATTCTTTATTGAAATTGCTGTCGATAAGCTTCTGGCGTAAGACCTACTAAAGCCTTAAAGGCACGGGAAAAATTAGAAGAAGATGAATAGCCGAGTTCATAGGCAATCTGGGTAATGCTGGCAGATGAATGACTCAGTCTCTCTTGTGCTTTTAATATGATGACTTGTTTTTTTATTCCATTGAAATCAGCATTTCTTCTATGTAACTGTCGTTGTAAGGTTTTGGTTGAAACATGCAGTAATTCTGCACATTCGGTAAGAGTTGGCATTTGATAAGTATTTAAGAGAATCATTTTGATCCATTCAGGGAAATCCTGACTTTGGGTAATCTCCTTCATTTGTTCCTGACATTTAAACTCTACTGCTTTTAAGGTCATTTCATCTGCTAATGGCAGTTTATAAGCCAATAGCTCCTGACCGAGAGTAATTTTTAAACCAGGGCGGTTAAGGGCATTAAAGTGAAACCTGACCTGCTTTAACTGGTTAATTTGTTTAAGATGAGGCGGTTCAGGCAGAGATAAAAAAATAGAAAAGGATAAGAAAGGTGAATCGATTAAGTCATTAAGATTATTATGCAGGGCGATAGCAATCGCTTCAATGTGAAAATTCAACACAGATTGATCCATGTCTAATTCAGGCTCAATCAGCCATTCGGCCTGCTGATTTTTATTGAAATAAATTGATGCTTTAAAACTTGGCATAATCAGACTGAAGTATCTGGTCACCAGCTTAAGAGCATGTTCAACTGTCTTGGAAGTTAAAATTGCATAACCTACCAAGCTATGTGAACTTAAGTGTAACGAGCGGCCAAGTTCAAAGGCCAGATCAGTATTTACCGGGAACCTTAAACAGTACTGAATTATTTTTTCTACTTGAGAAATACATACTTTCAAGTCCGGTTGAGCCAGATACTGTTCTATATCGATATGCAGTTCGTCCAGAAATACCTGTATAGGAATATTTCTGGCTATGAGCAGTTCGACCAGTTTCAAATAGTAACGTACAGGTATAAGTGGAACATTCTTATTAATCATTTTAAAACAGCTCTGGTCTCCATACCGATAAAAACTTAAGCAATTCTCTCTATTATTTTCTAAAACTATAAGGAGAACTGGCAGTAACTTTATTTTCTGTATTATTTAATCAGTTTAAGATCGTTCAGTTCTGGTTTTAAACAAATGCACATATTTACCTAAAACCTTTTCTCGGGCTTTAGGATAAAAATTAATCTTATCTATATGACCATCATAGTGTTTAATCACATGTTCATCCATTAATTTAAACCACCATTTTGGAATTAGAGCGGGGAGAACCATACTGGCATAACCCGCGGGTAACTGTGGAACATTATCGTAATGGCGCAGGGACTGAAAGCTGCGGGTCGGATAGGCATGATGATCCGAATGGCGCTGTAGCTGATAGAGCAGTACATTACTGAACCTGCTGTTATTGTTCCAGCTGTGTTCTGGCCGGGTACGGGCATACCGGCCACTACCTAAATCCTCACGTTTTAAGCCATAATGTTCCATGTAATTAACGACTTCAAACAACGTGATACCACAAAATGACTGCGTAAGCTGGGTTGGAATAATTCCTGCTCCAAACAGCTTTAGCATAAGCATGTGATAGGCAGCAGTTATTGTCCATCCATGAAACAGCTCGTTCTCTAGAGACCAAAATGTTTTCCCTTTGCGGCCCAAGCGTCGTGTTTCAATTTCTATGGCTGACTTAAAGCTTCCAGTTACAGTTCTTGGCCAGAACTGCCAGAAACTTTCACCTAACTGCGAAGAAGCCGGATCTTCAGGGGTAGCTACACGACGGTGATGCCCATAAGGATGTTCAATACGGAAATGGTTATACCCTGTAGGGGCAAGACAAAGATGCGAAAGGTAATGTTCCAGCTTGCCTGACTTATGGCTCAGCTCATGTGCAGTATTAATTGCTACACCATTGACCAGACCAAGAATATGGCCAAAAAGAATACGCTCTTCCAGTGAAACTGCTTTTTGACTGACAAGATAATTACCATACAGATTGGCAATTATCTGTAAAGGAATAAATAATTTAACAACCCGTGCATAATAGGGATCATTCTCCAGATCAGTTACAGCTTCTTCAGGCGGATTTTCCGGGTCTTCTCCCATATATTTATCAATGGCTGGAATGATGATATGTAATGCCAGAGGGCCCATATAAGTAAATAATTTCTTAGTAATTTTAGGGCCAAACTGATAACTCAAAAAGGTAGCATTGGCAATATTGGGTACAACCAGACCTAACAGCCAGAGTTTACGTTTTTTATCTGTGAATTTAACGGGCTCTGTGATCTTGTCTACTTGAGTAATTGCATTCATCATCTATTCCATGAGTTATTTTATTTATTGATAAACTCAAGTATGACTTTAAAAGGTTGTAAGAAAAATTCATTAGCGGACATTTATCATTCATTTTAAGACACTAAAAGAGTGGCTACTGACTTACCTTTATAAAAATAATAGTTTTTATGAGGTAATATCTGGTGATTAAAAATAATTAAGGTCTTTCTTAAGAGAAATAGAAGTATTGTTTTAGTAAAACTATAGAATATTGTCTACTATTTTAATATTACTTAAATTTTTAGGATCATACTTAATCTTAACTTTATTTCCGACATGATAAAGTGGGATGTTTTTTTTATTTATAATGACTTTGATATTTGGACTTTCTACTACACCGGATGATATTTTAAATTTGAATCTCATATAAAATAGAGGGCGATACTGTACATAAATAGCAGAATCTAGTACATAGCTGAGCTCAGCAATTGTAACTACTCCTCTTCTATAGAGAACTATTTTATAAAATAAATCTTTTAAAATTATTTTCCAGAAAATATAGGCAATGAAAAGCCCGAACCATAAGGAGAAAATAACATAAAATATTTCTTTTAAATTCATTTGGTTGTAAAATATTTTGTAGTTTAAAAGCAATATTTAATATACTTTGATTTCTGAGATAAACCAAGTAAAAATATAATTAGATATATTGATTATAAAAATTCAGATTTTTTATTATATTTTAATGCCCTGCTTTAATTAAATTTTACTTCTAGGGCGATATTGATATAGGGAAGTAGAAAGATATTTATAAATAACTAAAGCTAAAGGCTGGTCATAAAAAGTTAAAAACTAATATTTGAGGAGGGCTGTATTGGATATTACTCTTATTCTTTTAGGCTTGTTTGCCTTTTGTGGAGGATTAATTGATGCGGCAGTGGGCGGCGGTGGCCTCGTTCAGTTACCGGCACTAATACATGCTTTACCCCAATATAGCTTGGCTACCGTATTTGGAACTAACAAGATTGCTGTCCTGGCGGGCACTTTCTCATCTATTTTTACTTATATAAAAAGAGTGAAAATAGTTTGGAAGCTGATATTTCCAATCATGATTTCAGCTTTTACCTTTGCTTTTCTAGGGGCAATGTCTGTTTCCCTTATTCCTAAAGAATTAATGAGATATATTGTTTTTTGTCTGTTGATTCTGATTGCAATATATACTTTTATTAAAAAAGATCTAGGAAAAACTCATACTGAGCTACAGTATGGTAAAAAAGAAATTGGTCTGGGCATACTTTTTGGTGGATTGATTGGCTTTTATGATGGAATTTTTGGTCCAGGCAGCGGTAGTTTTTTAATTTTCCTGTTTGTTAGAATTTTTTCATTTGATTTCCTTAATGCTTCAGCATCTGCAAAGCTTGTAAATCTGGGAACATTTACTGCCTCATTATTGTTTTTTATTCCTGCAGGCCATGTATTATGGAAAATTGGTGCCTTTGTAGGCATCTGCAATGTCTTAGGCTCCCTGGTCGGGACTATCTTGGCATTGCGATATGGTAGTGGTTTTATCCGTATTTTTTTCTTGTTCTTCTTATATTTTTGATTGGGCGAATGGGCCTTGAGCTTTTTAAATAGCCTAAAAAATAATCTGAAATTAAAACGGATTAGTTTGAGTCTGTGGCTACTGTTAAAGATAAAAAATTAAGCTTCATCTAAAGTGACCAGAGAATTTAAATACTGAACAAGACTTTTTATGGTCGCGCTAATCTGTAAAAATGCGTTAAGATGGTGCAAATCGGGTTAAAGGCTGGGGTATCAGTATGAATTTTTTTAAAAAGAAAAATAAGGCAAGCTTTGTATTTTTTATTATTACGCTTTATGCACTGATCGGCTTTAGTTTAGGGTATTTCATATGGGAAGACCTTTTATAGCAGAAATGGATCAGGCGATAGCGTTATGATTAATCACTGCTTAAATCAGTCGGCTAGCTGGAATCTGTTCCTCATGTACCTATATCTGGCCAACAAATATACCTAGGCGCTTTGTTAGCTTTGTATAGCGACTTAAAACAATGTCTATAGAAAGCTAACCTGAAGATCTAGAAGTTATTTATAAATCAATTCGTTAATTTAGCAGGATAACCTCTTTATAAAGCATGACTACAGCTAAGAAGCTCATCATTAAAGAAAGGCTTTTCAACAGTATTCTTTGTATTTTGATATTTTTAAGAATTTTCTTTATCTTCCATGAGAAAAATATATAGAGACTGCCAATAATAGAGAGAGTAATAACCGTGATAATAATAAGTAATAAACTATACTGTTGAAGCGAGTTTAACCCAAAAATAGCAGGGACCAAGGCAAGATAAAATGAAATGGTTTTAGGATTACTAAGAGTAATCAGTAAACCGTCTCTATAGGTTGAGAAAGTTTTATTTACATCCAGGACAGCCTGTTCTTGAACAAGATTTTCATTGAACATCCAGAATTTATAGGCGATAAATAATAAGTAAAAGCATGAGATAATGACAATATAGGCTGAAAAATTGGAACTCAATTGAGTAAGATAAGAAATAAAAAAAATAGAAATAGATAAAAAAATAATATCTCCTGTAATTAGACCTAGAAGCATCAATATGCCACTCCAATAGCCTTGGCTAAGTGTCTTAAACATTAACCCCGTCATGCCTGGTCCAGGTAGGAAAGCTGCCAATGCTAGCGTTAAACTGTAGGTGAAAATCTGGGTTAGAATATCCATACTATAAAGAATCAAATAAGAACCTGGTTTTATTTTTCTATAAAATCACAGAAAAAAATGATCTATTTATTCTATTAAAATTAAAAATTAAGGTATAAATTTAAGTTTTATTATATTTATTGGAAATATTATACCCATATGCAAATCGATAAGACAGATGCCAGAATTCTGGAGCGTTTACAGGCAGATTCACGAATTACCAATTCTGAACTATCGGAATATATTGGTATGTCAACATCGCCGTGCTGGAGAAGAGTGAAGCAGCTAGAAGAAGCACAAGTTATTAAAGGTTATGGCGTGCTTATTGACCGAAAGAAAATAGGTCTGGGTGTGATGGTTTTTATAAGGGTTTCTATTGATAGCCATAGTGAAAAAGAGGCAAGAAAATTTGAAGAAGAAGTAATCGCTTTAGAGCATGTAGTAGCTTGTTATAGTATTGGTGGGGATGCAGATTTTTTATTACAGGTCGTTTCTCCCGATCTGGATACTTACGCTGAATTTTCAATGTCAGTGATCAGACGTTTACCGGGTATAAAAGAAATGCAAAGTATGTTTGTATTAAAAGAAATAAAACCTTTTCTGTCTTTTCCAGTCAGAAGTCAAAGATAGTTTTTATAAATTATTAAAGCTTAAATTATTTTAGAGAAAACTGGTGTCTCCGGTGATGCCGCTGCATGTCGTTACCCTTGAACCCTAAAGTTCAAGGTGGACGCGACGCATACTTGCTGGGTTTCCTGCTTAGGGCAGGCATACACTCTAAATATGCAGAACGCAATCCTAAAGTGATGATATCGGCTCAGGGGAATAGACTCGCTGGCGAACATCTCAGAGACAAGTTAAGTATAACTGATCTGAAGCTGATGGCAATTGAATAAACTTTTAGGAGTGTAAAGTTAATTTTCAATTGACGAGTATTTATACGTAATCATGTATATGTCAGACAATTTTCTCGACATCTTGCATAATCATACTCAGCAAACGTTCACAGTGTGCATATTCCTGAAGAGATTTATTTAAAGTAAGTACTTCCTGCATTAGGGAAAGCGCTACCATAATAACTAGTTTGTTATGTTCAGTCCGTGGAGCATTACGGCGTATTTCATGAAATTTTTCATTTAACAATTGCCCGGCACGCTCCAGTTCTTCCTTTTTGTCCGCAGTAGTTGCCAGCCGGAAAGTCTGTTCAATCAGACGCAGTTCAACCATTACCGGTTCACTCATGTCGAAGACTCCTCACTCATATCCGTGTTTGGGTGGGCAAGCTGCTGAATTTCCTGCGCATGCTGATCCTGACTGGTTCCTAAAATGGCCAGACGCTGAATAATGGCTTCTACCTTGTGTTTAGCCAGTTCGTTTTTCTGAAGCAGCCGCTCACGCTCCTGCTGAAGATCATGTATTTCCTGCTGGGACTGACGTTGCTGGGCCTGTAACTGCTCTTTAGTCGCACGGAGTTCATTCCGTTCGCTTAAAATTTCCTGAAAACGATTTTTAAGGTCAGTACAGCTTTTTTCTAGACGGCTATACCGATCTGCCAGAGCAGTGGCATCTGTATTGAGCTGTTTGAACTGACTTTCTACACTGCCCAGTTTCTCTGTCAACTGGTCAATTTCTTCTTGTTTTTGGGTAATGATGCCATTTTTTTGCACAACTTGAGCGTGATGATGCTGATCACTCTCTTCTTTGGCTTGAACGAGCGAACTATTTTCACTCTCAAGATGATGAAGTCGTGTTTTTAAAACACCAATATGCGCCTGTAGACGCTGTAATTCTTCTAACATAACGAGGTCGCACAGAATTGCAATCAAAGGTAATATATAAGCAGTATAAAGATTGGAAAAGCGAATGCAAGACGATATTTCAGGTTGGACAGACTGGCAGCAACAATTTAATGGAATTGAAGAAATTTCGAGCCCAAGTGAGTTACATGGCTTACTCACAGGTATAGTTTGTGTTACAGAGGCGCCTACTCGAGATGAGTGGATGAATATTCTCGCAACTCTTCATGTACCTGCTTTAAGTGATGAAGCACTGGCCATGCTGGCAGAGGAAGCAGAAGATGTATTTCATGCGCTGTCAGAAGATGACCTCGACTATTTACCTTTACTGCCTGATGATGAGCATATGCTGGCTGATCGGGTACAGGCACTGGCAGACTGGTGTGCAGGTGTAGTGCTGGGGTTTGGTCTTGCATCAGGACATATTCGATCTGACGAAAAAGAACTGATTGAGCACTTACAGGATGTAGCTGCAGTTGAATTTGAAGAGTCAGATGATGATGAAGAAGGTGAGGAAAGCTATCAGGAGTTATATGAGTTTGTACGTCTGATACCGGTTAGCCTTTCGATTGGACGTAAAAAAATTACAGTCTCAGAAAGCTCATTATTGCAACATGTTCAGGCTCAGGCTAAAAAGACCGCCTTATCTGATAGCCAAAATGTAGTTGAAATGTTTACGCCGCACCGTCCGAGTTAACTCGGACCTGGTGTTTGGTTAATACCAGCCGTGTTATATCCCATACTTTACAATTAAAGATTACCAGCATGATAAAACTGACTCAAGAAGACTTTCAACAGCGTCGCGACTGTCTGGCTGTACATATGGGGCCAAACAGTATCGCCATTATTGCCACCAGTCCGGTTGCCTACCGTAACCGGGATGCTGACTATAAATTCCGTGCCGACAGCAGCTTTTACTATCTGACCGGGTTTGCAGAGCCAGAAGCAGTGGCAGTCATTGAAACCTTTGAGACAGCAGATGACTACACCTACAGCCTGTTTTGCCGTGAACGTAACCGGGAAATGGAAATCTGGAATGGATACCGTGCTGGTATTGATGGCGCAATTGAAGATTATGAAGCTGATGAAGCTTATGCGATTGATCTGCTTGATGACGAGATTATTGAAAAGTTGCTGAATAAAGCACGTCTGTACTATCGTATTGGACACAATGCCGAATTTGATGCCCGGGTCAGTCAATGGATTAAACAGGCTGATACCCAGCAGCGTCGTGGCGATGGTTCTCCATCACAGCTTTTACAGCTGGACCGTATTTTAGATGAAATGCGCCTGATCAAATCTGCCAAAGAAATTGAGATCATGCAAGCCGCATCTGTAATTAGTGCACAGGCCCATACTCGTGCCATGCATCAGGTACGGCCGGGCATGATGGAGTATGCTCTGGAAGCAGAGCTAAATTATGTATTTGGCCAGTATGGTTGCGTACCGTCCTATAACAGCATTGTTGGTGGTGGAGCGAATGGCTGTATTTTGCATTATGTAGAAAATAACCAGCCGCTTAAAGATGGTGATCTGGTACTGATCGATGCGGCTTGTGAATATGAGCATTATGCTTCTGATATTACTCGTACATTTCCGGTGAATGGCAAATTTAGCCCTGAACAGAAAGTCTTGTATGAAATTGTATTAAAAGCTCAGCTGGCTGCTATTGACGCAGTACGCATCGGGAATTCTTACCGTGAACCGCATGAGCGTGCAGTTCGTATCCTTACAGAAGGTCTGGTAGCACTCGGACTTTTAAAAGGTAATGTAGATGAACTGATCGAAACTGAAGCTTACCGCCAGTTCTATATGCATGGTACCGGCCACTGGCTGGGGATGGATGTGCATGATGTCGGGTCTTATAAGAAAGATGGGGAGTGGCGCAGTTATGAAGCTGGTATGGTGGTTACTGTTGAGCCCGGATTGTACATTGCTCCAGACGATGAAACCGTAGACAAAAAATGGCGGGGTATTGGGATCCGCATTGAGGACGATGTAGTGGCTACAGAACATGGTCCACTGATTTTAACAGCCGAAGTCGTAAAAACAGTTGCAGACATTGAGCATTTAATGGCTCAGGCCCAGCATTAATCTGCCAGAAATAAGGAAACTGTTATGCAGCAACAAGTGATTATTGTTGGTGGGGGGATGGTCGGCTTAAGTCTTGCTTTAATGTTGGCTAAAGCCAAAATCAGAGTCAAGTTGCTCGAAGCTATTCGCTATCCTGACTCCACCGATACAGAAAGTGTTCCCTATCACTCCAGTTTCGATGCGCGTAATACGGCACTTTCACGCCGGAGTGTACAGATTTACCAGAAGTTGGGGCTGTGGGAGGCTCTTCAACAGCATGCTACACCTATTCTGGAAGTTCATATTACAGAACAGGGAAGTTTTGGTAAGGCTCGTCTGAAAGCTGAGCAGGAAAATGTTGAGAGCTTTGGACAGGTGATTGAGAATGCCTGGCTTGGACGGGTACTTCTAACTCAAGTGCGCCAGCAACCTTTGATAGAATTAATTGATAGAGTACAGGTTAAGGCATTAACTCAAGATACAGAACAGGTTTACATTAAGGCAGAACGAGAAGGTCAAGAACTGCAACTTACTTCAAAACTGGTGATTGCTGCTGATGGCCGCGATTCTTTTTGCCGACAGGCCTTGGGTGTTGGTGTAGATGTGCATGATTATGACCAGGTGGCAATTGTCACCGCGGTACAGACATCCAAACCGCACCGTCAGGTTGGTTTTGAGCGTTTTAGTCCTTTAGGACCGTTGGCGCTCTTGCCACTTCCGGGTGAGTATCGACGTTCTGTGGTCTGGCCAGTCAAAAAGGGGACTGAACATGAGTGGCTGGGTGAAGAAAATGATCAGCATTTTTTAAAGGCCTTACAACAGACTTATGGTGACCGGGCAGGGAAATTTGAAAAGACCGGAAAACGCTTCAGTTATCCATTGTCACAGGTTCTGGCCCATAAACAGGCAGTTGGCCGGGTAGTTTTGATGGGCAATGCTGCACATACACTCCATCCTGTGGCCGGTCAAGGCTTTAATCTGTGCCTGCGTGATGCGGATGTCTTGTTGCGTTTTCTCGGCAGTCATCTGACAGTATCTGATGATCTGGGTGAGCCAGAAGTTCTAAAAGCTTATGAACAGGCCCGCCTGACCGACCAGCAACGGGTCATCAAGTTTTGTGATTCGGTAGTACGAGGTTTTAGTAATCAGAATCCGGTTCTGAAACTGCTACGCAATACCGGTCTGATTGCTTTTGATATAGTCCCGGGAATAAAACCTCTAGTAGCCAATTATGCAATGGGGCTAAAAGCATGAGTGAAATTCTAGATGTGGTTATTGTCGGTGGCGGTCTGGTTGGTGGTCTAACAGCATTATTATTGGCGCAAGGTGGAGTCCAGCCTACTGTACTGGATGCGGCACCGGTCTTGGCAGAAGCGCAGGTATTGCCTGTAGTAAATCCCAGGGTATTGGCACTGAGCCAAGCGACCATTCATCTTTTAAAAACAGTAGGCGTATGGAAAGAAATCGCCAGACACATGCCCTATACCGGTATGCAGGTCTGGAATAAAAATGGCTATGGCGAAATAGCTTTTGGTCATGAATCACAGACCTTTCCGCCAGAAGATCAATGGCTTGGCTCAATGGTCGAGCCAAGTATACTCAATCTTGCGATTCAGAAAAAATTGCTGGAAAATGTACAGGATTATCGTACCCAAATTAAAGTCACTCACATTGAACAGGGTATAGATGGCTGGCATCTACAGCTTGGTGATGGTTCAGCAGTATATACCCGGTTACTGATCGGGGCAGACGGTGCCCAGTCATTTGTACGTGAACAGGCTATGATCGATCTGGACGTGCTGGACTACAAACAATCAGCGTTTAGCTGTGCCATTAAAACCGCCCAGCCACATCAGCACGTAGCGCGCCAGATCTTTTTGCCCACTGGCCCGCTGGCTTATCTGCCTATGGCCAGTATACAGCCCGAAGAATATGGCTACTGGCAATCAATTGTATGGACTTTGCCAGAAGATTATGCCGATGAATATTCGGCTCTAAGTGATGAAGAATTTGCCCGGCTTTTAACTAAAGAAAGTCAGCATATGCTGGGAGAAGTTCAAGTAGTGCGTTCAAGGGCCAGCTTTCCTTTAAAAGCGCGCTCCGCTCAGCGCTATGTAAAAAAAGGACTGGCATTGATAGGAGATGCTGCTCACGTAATCCATCCGTTGGCCGGTCAGGGAGTAAATATTGGTTGTCTGGATGCTGCCATACTTTGTGATGCATTATTACATGATGCTAAACGGGGAGTATGGGCACATGAGCAGACATTGCTACGTTATGAGCATCGCCGTAAAGGACAGAATGCAGCTATGATGCATGGTATGTCAGTATTGGGCTGGCTTGAAACCCGAGAGCTGTTTCCAGTGATCTGGGCACGAAATCTGGGGAAAAAGCAGGTTAATCAGCAGCCATTACTTAAAGATCTTTTTATGTTGCAAGCCAGTGGCCTGATTCACTTAAAAGATACACGTTATTGTAAAACTGGCGAATAAAAACACTTTCGTGCATTTCTTTTATAATTGATTACGAATTTGATTAAAAAAGATACGTTTTTTCTGCTTTTAGCTCTTTGCGAATTCGTTAGAGATTGCTAAATTCCAACCTAAATTACCACGGTTCACCATGGAATATAGGCATTTATGGGGAGTGAGAAAACAGATATGAATGATTATGATGATGTAGAAGATGTAGCAGTCGATGAAGATGAAGCAAAAGCAGCTGAGAAAGGTGCAGTTGACGAAGAAGCGGTTCTTAACGACACAGATCTGGCGGAAGCTGAAACTCTGACCGTCACTGCAAAGCAGAAGAAACGTCAAGCTTTGGAAGATGAAATAGCACGCTTTTTGGCAAGTGGTGGGAAAATTACTGAAGTCCCGCCTGATGAAGGTGTACGCAGCTAATCGCATTGAACAGAGTTAATCTAAAAAAGCATCATTCGTGATGCTTTTTTAGTTAGGACATTAATTTCAATAACCTATCCGGTTTGAGACTGCAATTCCAAGGCGCGCTGGTAAGCCACTTTCTTTTTAATACCAGTCAAGTCCGCAGCAAGTTGAGAAGCAGCTTTAACTGATAAATCCTGAAGCAGGCGGCTCAGAAGCTGGTCGAGTTTCTCTTGATCAATATCTTTTTGCTGGATAGAGCCTCCTACCACAACGACAATTTCACCCTTTTGCTGATGATGGTCTGCTTCAATAAAAGTGACCAGTTCACCTAGGGTCATTTTTTTGATGGTTTCAAAGGTTTTGGTAATTTCCCGTGCAAAACCGACCGGACGCTCTGACCCAAATACCTTTGCCATATCCTGGATGCTGTCCAAAATACGGTGAGGTGCTTCATAAAAAATTAAAGTTTGCGTTTCATCTTTCAGTTTTTCCAGCTGCGCCAGACGCTGTGAAGACTTGGAGGGCAAGAAACCTTCAAAACTGAAACGGTCACTAGGCAGGCCAACTGCACTTAAGGCTGCAATTGCAGCACAGGCGCCAGGCACCGGTATCACTCGAATACCTTTTTCTTGAGCCGCACGTACCAGTTTAAAACCAGGGTCACTGATCAGGGGAGTACCTGCATCACTGATCAGCGCCATATTTTCACCTGATTGTAATTTTTCAATTAAATAATCAATTTTATTATTTTCATTATGATCATGACATGCAGTAAGAGGCGTGGTTATATTATAATGTTTTAATAATTGGGCAGACTGTCGTGTATCTTCTGCTGCGATCAGAGCTACGGATTTAAGAACATCAATTGCTCGATAGGTCATATCATCCAGGTGCCCAATCGGCGTTGCCACTACAAATAATTGAGCACTCATAAGGGTGGTTCCATGATTAATAATAAAAAAGTTTTGCTGTTGATCAGTTTGTTCAGCTTCATGCAGACAGTGCAGGCAGAAGTTCTGGTTATTCTACCTGAAACCGGCCCGCTCGCGCGAGCTGCCTCCAGTGTAAAGCAGGGGTTTATGAGTGCTTATGAAGCATCTGGCAGTCAAGAACAGCTTAAATTCGTAAACTCATACGGACAAAACATGAAAAGCCTGTTCGCCAAACATATAAAACCCAAGACTCGGCTAGTTGTAGGGCCATTGAGCCGTGAAAAAGTAGAAGAGGCCATCAGGCTTAATCCAAAAGTACAGGTACTGGCTTTAAATGAAATTGGGCAGCATCACAATAAGGTATTACAGTTTAGCCTGTCTAAAAATGCAGATGCAGCTACTATGGCCGCGCTTATGCTTCGTGACAATATCCGTCAGGTGTCAGTTTTAAGAGAACCTGGCATAGAAGCAGATAGTGAAATCTTTTTAATTGCACTGATGTCACAACTGGATTATCCGGTTCAGATCATTGAAGTTTTGCCTAAAAAACTGCCGAAACAGCAGGCACTTTTACTGCTGGGTAAGACTGACTGGCTCAATAGCATAGTTAAATTACCAAAAACAGGTATTTATGCCCATGCGATTGCGATTGAAGAGGGAGCAAAAATTCCGGAGGGCTTGAAATTCTGTGATGCTCCGGCACTTTATGAAGCAAAATGGCCAGAAATGATCATAGCTTATCAGCAGCAGCCGGTTAACATGGCTTATCAGCGTCTACTGGCTTTTGGTGGAGATGCATGGACCTTGGCAGAGCATTACTTACAGCAGCCCAAAAATATTCCCATAGGTGACTTCAGTTTTGAAGGACGAACAGGACAGATCCGTGTAGAGTCCCGGCAGATAAAGCGCACTCCACAATGTTATCAGCAGGTTCAGGGTAAGTTGCAGCGAATAATATTATAAAACCTTTGATTATTATAAAAATGATTACTTTTACTAAACAGTTAGGGCAGTGGGCTGAGCAGCAAGCCAAGATATTTTTAGAGCAGCAGAGCTTTGTATTTTTAAAGCAGAATTATCATTCCCGGTACGGAGAAATAGATCTGGTTGTATGCCGGAACCAGGAACTAATATTTGTTGAAGTCAAAGCCCGTAGTATGACAGGTTATGGACGTGCCCAAGAAGTCATTTCCAGAAGTAAACAAAAAAAGATTATTCAGACGGCAATGTCTTTTATAAGCCAACATCCTGTTTATGAAAATTATTACTGCCGTTTTGACGTGATTTGCTTTAACTTCTCTACACAAATTGCAAAAAAGGTACAGCAAGAATTCTATAAGCTACCGTATGATCTTGAGTGGATTGAAAATGCATTTACTTTAGATTGAGAGTTCTTTACTCTGTCATACAGTCTGGGAAAATGAACCTGTCAATAAAGATCAGATCTAAAAATTAGGGAGTCTTGCTGAGTGTTTAATCGTTTCACTTTGGCTTTGCTATGTGTGGCAAGCTTATCTGGATGCGCAAGCTTTATTTCAAATGGTACTGGTGCTACTCCTGTTGGTACTGATAGTAGTGTGCGTTCATTGGGACAAGTTTTTATTGATTCTTCAATTGAACGTACTGCCAACATTAATCTTTATAAACTTGATCCCCGCTTTAAACAATCACGTATTAATGTCGAAAGCTTTCATGGCAATGTCCTGCTTACAGGACAAGTACCTGATGTTTATCTGAAACAGCTTGCAGAAGACAATGTACGTGCTATGTCTGATGTCAAAACCGTGCATAACTATATTACAGTAGGTGATAAAGTCGGTTATAACACTATCATGCAGGACGCAGCCGTTACCGCAAATACGCGCGGACTGATTATGAAGGCCAAAATGGTCTCTGACAGCAAAGTACTGGTGCATACAGAAGATGGCGTACTTTATGTAATGGGTCGTCTGAATAATGCTGAAATAAATGATCTTAATCAGGTTTTACAGCAGGTAGGCAATATTACCAAAATCGTTACCCTGATTGATAATGTCGAGCAGGGTTCAGGCCCAGTTGCCAGTTCTTCTCTCGCAAGTCCAGTAGCAAACAACTATGCAGCACCGGAAGTCGAAACTCCTGTTGCCATTGATCCTGATCAGCCTGAACCGGTCTCTATTCAGTAAATCTTATGCAGATTCTTCAAAATTTACAGCGTTTAACTACACAGGCGAAGCTTCGTTATCAGGAGTTTCGCCTGTATGACGCGGCTAGTTATATGCTCAATCATCTGACACCTAGACAGTCTTTTGAATTGAATCAAGATATAGCATATGGCACAAAAGCTAGACAGCTTCTTGATATTTATCGTACTACACATCCACTGCCTCAACGTCCACTAATTGTCTTTGTACATGGAGGAGCTTGGCAGCATGGAGATAAAAAGGATTATGTGTTTATCGGCGAAGCATTTACACGCGAAGGCTATGATGTAGTAGTTTTAAACTATCATCTGGCCCCCCAGCATATTTTTCCGAGCTATATTGATGATCTGACCCTAGCATTAAACTATCTGGACCAGCATCAGCAGGAATTGTATATTTCAACTGAACAGCTGATTCTGATGGGACATTCTGCAGGCGCATTTAATGTAATGTCGGCAATCTATCATCCTACACCCTATACCTTGGAATGCCGTTCAAAAATCAAGGCAGTAATTGGAATCGCCGGCCCTTATCATTTTGATTATAAGGGTGATCCAATTGCTCAGGATGCGTTTGACCAAAACATTCCTTATCATGAGGTCATGCCTTATTACTTTGTTGACCATAACCCGATCCGGCACTGTCTGGTTGTAGCTGAGAATGATCAGGTCGTTAAAAAAAGTAATAGTGATGACTTGGACCAGCAATTACGACAGTGTGGCAATTATAGCCAGATCGTGATGATCCCTAAAACTGGACATATTACAGTTTTAGGGAGCTTATCGAGTCTGTTCAGTTGGCACTTTCAAACCAAGCAAAGCATACTTAACTTTCTTGATGAAGCACTCAAGGCCAGTTAACTGGCCTTTTTTAATATTCAATAATTGGCGTTCCATGAAGTACGTGCATAATCATGGAATGGGCAATACTGCCTTTGAACGGAATTTCTGGTAACTCATCAAATTTGAAAAAACGGGCATCACTGATTTCTTCTTCCTGAAGCTTGATGTCACCCGACTCATATTCAGCATGAAAAGCCAGCATCAGATTGCTGGGAAATGGCCAAGGCTGGCTGGCCAGATACCGGATGTTCTTCAGGTGCAGGCCTACCTCTTCTAATGTTTCACGACGTACTGCATCTTCTAGCGTTTCACCTACCTCGACAAAACCAGCAATCAATCCGTACATTTTGCCTTTATTGCGTACAGACTGCGCCAGCAGAATTTCATCTTCGCCGCGAGTAATAATTGTAATCACGCAAGGTTGTACACGTGGATATTGCCGATAACGGCAAGTAGGGCAGATCATGGCGTATTCGAGAGGATGGACCTCTGTTTCATGTCCACAGTGGCTACAAAATTTATGATTACGACGCCATTCTAATAGCTGCACAGCACGGCTAGCCTGTTCAAACTGGCTACGGCTCCACAAACTGATCAATTGCCGGATCGGAACCAGATGCAGGCCTTCAGGGATAGCATCTATATCAAGAAGATCACGGGCGATGATCTGATCGCCCGGAATAAAATCAAGATCATCTTCCAGCTTCTCGACCTCAGGAAGCTGGAAGTTTTCATCAACTAACAACTGTTGTTCATGAAAGATGTAAGCAAGTGATAGTTCAGACATTTAGGCAGCGGCAACAAGTTTTTGACTACTTGCTAATGCTACATTAAACATCGAGCCTAAAACAGGCTGTTTGTTTTTTAAATTTTCAATCAGCATATCGGCGCTCGCCAGAATATTGAGCAGATCTTCAATATGATGGGCTTCAATAACCAGCGCATGTTTGTTTGAATGTTCCAGAAACCGCGCCCCTTCAAGTAAAGCCTGTTGACATTTTTCCATTCCCAAGAATAAAACGGCACCAGAAATTTCCTTAAACTGGTTACATACCCCTTCAATGTTTAAGGTGTTCGGGTCTTGCAGATAAAGGGTAAGGCTCTGGCTGGCCAAATCGATGAGTGATTTGGTCTCTGTTAAAAGCATTTCATGAGCTTCATCAAGCCGGTCCAGAGAGATACTCATGTTATTTACACGAATTTGCAGGCGGCTGGAGGTGTGATGGCGTTCCAGTATTCCAATAGAGTTCATTGCCGATAAAATACTGTTCATGAGCTGTTGGGCATAGTTTTCATCTGTCAGAACGTTCGGCTGACTTAAAGCCCGGGCCTGCTGCGTTAACTCTATATAAGCTTCATTCAGGTTCAGCAGTTTGAAAATATTGGCCAGCATCAGCAGGTTCTGCTGAATATCCTGACTTTTTTCTGGCGACATATTCTGATAATTGTATTCAATATCATGACGAATCTGGGCCATCTGGGTGGTGATCAGATCAGTAATTGCATGAATGGTTTCATAGTCCGGTCCGAACAGATGACGGCTCAGTACCTGAAGCTGAGTATCAGTCAAGATTTCATCACCAATATTGAGCTGTTCACGGACATGTTGCGACAGTGTATCTTCTTGACTAATACACAGTACCAGTATGTCAGCCAGATCTTCAATTGATGGGCTAAAGCTGTCTGGTTGTGTTAAAAACTTATCAATACTGGTTTCAATACGGATTAAGGTGCGCAGGCGCGGTTCATTTAAAATCAGTTCTTCTATCTGGTTAAAGGCCATATACACCAGATTCCAGTACTGTTGACTAGGCTGGTTATTGGCTAGAAATGCCAGATATGCTCCTACCAGTTTAATGCCTTGTAAATCGAGCTCGGTTTCCTGCTGTTTTAATATTCTGTTCAAACACATTTTATAAAGCTGGTGTACATAGCTGGATTGTTCCAGATGTGGCGCAGCAGGCAGTTTAAACTCAGGTGACATAAAGTCGAGCAGTGGAACCAGTGGCTGACCTTCACGGGTTAGAGGCTTATCCAGTGCTTTTTCAAGTTGATTCAATGTATCCAGTAGAAATTGGGGAACTTTGACTTCACGCAGGCAAATAAACTCAACATAGCGTTTGAGCATGGTTGTACCCTCACTGAGCGCTACCACCTGGTCATGATCAATATGTTGTGGATCGCTCATAATCTTGCGCATCAGTTCTGCAGAGTAAGCTGCAATCTGGGCCAGATGTGGTATATCAATCAGTGCAAGTACATGTGCGCATTGCTGAAACTGCGCTAGGGTATCCTCAATACCAAAAGGTAAACTCTGGTCCTCTGCCAAGGTGCTTACAGCGGATTCAACCAGTTTTATAGAGTTGTCGATTTCATTTTTTATTATCAGTAATGCAGTTGGATCAAAATGAATCGAGGTTTGGTAAGACATATGATCTGCACCTTTCCTAGTGTTATATCTGTTCATGTAAGGACGGGTATAAATAACTGCCTTACTTCTAGAGATTAATATAACTTAACTAGAAAAGGTTTATATACAAAAAATAACACTTTATGTGGTTTTTTTTATCGGGCAAATAAACAGGGTTCGCCATTCTTCTCCTGGTAGTGTTGGACCCACTCTTCATGAGCCGCAAGCTCTTCGGGTGAAGGCACAATTATGGGCAAATCAACATTGATTACTTGTCGTGAAGCCTGTGACTGACTTATTTCGCTTTGAGACAGGGCATCCATATCAAAGGATACTTGTCCACCTGTCATGGCCAGATATACATCGGACAAGATCTCGGCATCGAGCAAAGCACCGTGAAAAGTACGGTCTCGTGCTGGAATTTCATAACGGCGAACCAGAGCATCCAGCGAGTTCTTCTGTCCGGGATGCTTGCTTTTAGCTAGTGCCAGGGTATCAGTTACTTCACACACTTCAGATAATGCAGGGAATCCTGCGCGTTTGAACTCCATATCAAGGAAGTTCATATCGAAGCTGGCATTATGGGCAATAATCTCGGCACCTTTTAAATAATTAAAAAGAACCTCTGCAATTTCCGCATAACGTGGCTTATCCTGCAAGAATTCATCAGTAATACCGTGAATGTCTACTGAGTCACCCACCGGTTTTTCCGGATTGATATAAATATGGATTGAGCTGCCGGTAAGTTTACGATTTACCATTTCAATGGCACCGACTTCAATAATCCGGTCTCCATCCTGGAAATAAAAACCAGTAGTCTCCGTATCAAGAATCAGCTGGCGCGGACCATGTAGCTCCAAGGTCGCTTCAGTAGTGACTACATATGGATGGCTTGACTCAGCCGTCTCTATTTCAGTAGCTAATTCATCATCCATTAATTCAACCTGATCTGGCAATAACAGAGTCGACTCTTCTATATGCTCCGGTTCTGATTCAAGTAAATCGAAGCCTAACGGATCATCCAGTAACCAGTCGCTTTCAGACTTTTTTTCTGATGTATGCTCACTATTGAGCTGTGCCTGAACCGGGGTACTGATGCCTTGCATGATTTGATCTGCACCTAAATTTGCCAGCTGGTCTGCCATTTCATTGCCTGCATGGCCAGCATGTCCCTTAATCCAATTCCATTCGATTTCGCGTCCTTGGCAGGTTGCATCCAGTTTTTGCCATAAGTCAGGATTTTTGACGTCTTTCCAGTTTTTCTTTTTCCAGCCTTGAATCCATTCGGTAATACCCTTTTTGACATAGTTAGAGTCTGTCCAAATGACAAGCTTGGCATCTTTTGGGCAGAATGAAATGCCTTCAATTGCAGCAGTCAATTCCATACGGTTATTGGTAGTAAGGGGTTCACCGCCACAGATTTTATGTTCTTCCTGCTCGGTAATGATATATGCACCCCATCCACCTAAGCCGGGATTACCGCGGCAAGCACCATCTATATAGAGTGTGATTGTTTGAGACATAAATCAGAAACCTGTCAAAAAAATACAAGGGGAAAATACATACCTGAGACTTCTATTGTATACACAAAAACTGGAAGACGACCTACTGTTAAAGGGAAATTTTAATTTCTTGTAACATTTCAGGTGGAATCGCGCTAAATTATTGCCTTGTGTCATTGGCAGTCATCACTACAATGGCTTATTTAAAAAATAAACTTTGTGCGAGTTGTTTGGAATTTTTTATGTATAAACCAACCACAGCAGTGTGGCAGCCTTCTGCGTCAATCTTGTTTAAAATTACTCTACTTGGCTCTGCTATTGCAGCACTCGGGATGACGACAGGCTGTTCATCAACTCCCGCGAATTCAAAAACAATAAAATCAAACCAGGTTGGGTCCGGTCTTTTAGATGCCAGCAGTCTGGATTCACTTGAAGATCTGCTTTCTGCGACTGATATGCGCGCTGTTGAAGGCGATCGTCTGCTGATTCTCAAGCACGGTGATGTGTGGAAGCGGATGACTGTAGGCTTCAAGATGGATTTAAATCACTGGGACTCACGTATTGAGGCACAGCGTAGCTGGTTTATTTCACGTCAGCCTTATCTTGACCGTCTAAGTGCACGTGCCAGCCGCTATTTGTACCATACCGTAAAAGAAGCCGAACGTCGTGGTCTGCCAACTGAACTGGCCCTGTTACCAGTCATTGAAAGCTCCTATGATCCGGCAGCGACCAGTAGTGCAGCAGCAGCAGGTTTATGGCAGTTTATTCCAAGCACCGGTAAAATTTATGGTCTGAAGCAGACTTCACTATATGATGGCCGTCGAGATGTGGTTGAATCGACTCGTGCAGCCTATGAGTTCTTGGGCAGCCTGTATAATCAGTTCGGTTCCTGGGAATTGGCACTAGCTGCCTATAATGCCGGGCCGGGTCGCATCCAGCAGGCCATTAACCGTAACCGTGCTGCAGGCTTACCTACTGATTACTGGTCGCTTAAACTGCCACAGGAAACCATGAATTATGTTCCACGTTTCTTGGCAGTAGCACAGATTATTAAAAACCCGTCAGCATATGGGGTATCTTTACCGCCAATTGCTAACCGTCCACACTTCCGCGAAGTTAATTTAAATGGCGGAGTCGGGTTAAATCAGGTTTCTTCTATTACTGGCCTAAGCCGTGCCGAACTTTATGCCTTGAATCCAGGTCATCGCGGTGAATATGTAGATCCGGCCAGCCCGATGCGTATTCTGATTCCAGCTGATCTTAGTCCGGCAATTGATACAAAGCTGCGCAGCCTGAATTCAGGTTCAGGAGGGCTATGGGCAAGCAACCAGCCGCCAGTAGCTTCTAAGCCTGCATCATCGGTAAGTGTCCAGACCAGGGTAACTCCAGCTGCTTCTGCAACAGTTCCTTCATCTTCATCAAGCTCTGCACCTGTGTTGGCAAGTAATAGCAGTAAAACAACTACAGCTAAAGTCTCAACACCTAAAGGTTCGGATGCTCTGGCTTCATTTGCAGCAAAAGCAGATATACCAAGTGCTCCGCGTATACCTGTTGCAGTGACACCAGCGGCAAATATTACACCGGTACGTGTAGAGCCACCAATTTCACAAACTGAACGTGACCAGATTCTGGCTCTGGTTAAGGCTGAAGGTGAGAAAAAGTCAGTTGAAGAGGTACTCCAGCCTCAAGCCAGCCAGGCTGAAAAAGATGAAGTAGTTGCTGAGCTAAAAGCCTTGGCTCCGCAAGGTACAGAAATTGTAGATCCATATGATGGCAAGATTAAACTGACAGCTATCCAGACCAGTCTCTCAGTAGCCGAACAGCAGGGTAAAGAGGTTAAGCGTGGATTCTCTTATCCAAAAGCCGTGGCGGAAAATACCCTGGCAAATTCGGAAGAGTTAGAGCGCAACAAGGGCAAAGACTATATTAAGACTGACAGCGAAATTGTAGTTATACCACCAAAGGGCAAGCGCAGTACCTATACGGTTCAGCCAGGTGATACCCTAGCAGTAATCGCCATGAAAAATGGGGTGAGCTGGCGTGATGTGGCGAAATGGAACCAGATTGACCCAAGTGCTACCTTATATGTAGGAACCTCTTTATACCTGTACGATGCCAATCCACAAAAAGTTGAAGAAAAAACTGTAAAAGCCAGCAAGCCGGAAACTTACCTGGTCAAAGCCAATGATAGTCTGACCAGCGTTGCTGACCAGTTTGGTCTCTCATTGAAACAACTGGCCGACTGGAATAATCTCTCTGTAACTAGTGGTCTGTTTGTAGGACAGAAACTTCAGTTGAAAGATAATCCGAATGCAGCTGTGGCAAAACCCGTTAAGGTGGCTGACACCAGAGTAACCGCAGAACAGCGGATCAAGACCAAGAGTTACACTGTTAAACGTGGCGAATATCTGAAAATGATTGCTGAACGTTATGCATTATCTAATCAGGAATTGGCAGATTTAACACCTGGCCTGACTTCAACCAGCAGCCTGCTGGTAGGTCAGAGAATCAATGTTCCTGTAGAGGAGACCAGTGTTTCTGCTAAAGTCGAAACTAAAGAAGATAAGAAAACAACTTTGAATGACAATATCAAAGTCAGTACGAATTATAAGACTGAAAGTTATAAGGTACAGCGTGGCGATACTCTCACCAGTATTGCAGCACAATCTAAAGTGTCTGTAAGCGAGCTGGCACAGCTTAATAATATCAATACCGGTAGTGGAGTCCGTATTGGCCAGACTTTAAAAGTTCCGGCTGGGGCAAGCATGCCGGATGAATATATTGTTCAGCCGGGCGATACTCTTACATCAGTTGCCGGAAAATATCATTTACAGGTTAATTTTCTGGCAGGCCTAAATGGACTTAACCGTAATTCAGGCTTGCGTGTCGGCCAGAAAATCAAGCTTGATGGAGAACTGCCAGTATCACCTGCACCTGTAGAGAAAGAAACAGTAACTGCAAAGAATAGTAAAAATAATTCTTCTGGCAGTCAGCGTGATACTGAGCGTTATACCGTAAAAAATGGAGAGTCTCTGAATACCATTGCCAGCCGTGTCGGTATTTCGGTTAAAGAGCTGGCAGAGTTAAATAATCTGGAGTCACGTGCTGGTCTTTTACGTGGTCAGAACTTGCTGATTCCAAAAACAGTAACTTCATATACGGTAAAACGTGGGGATACATTAATTGGTCTGGCAAACAAATATGGTATGAATACGAGTGAACTGGCAGAAATGAATGATATTCAGCCAAGTACGCAGCTTCGTATCGGTGAAGTGATTAAAGTACCAAATCTATAATAAAAAAACCTGAACAGGATCTGGTATGCACTGGAGTTTTGCAAAAGCTAAGCAGCTGGGGTTTGCGGCTGGATTAAGTGTATGTGCTCAAGGCGGGTTTGCTGCATTGCAAACCACGCCTTATATCGCGCTTCACACCCAGCCCAAGTATAGCGGCCTGAATGCCATGCCATATGCTAATCCGGCAGCTCCTAAAGGTGGATTATTAAGTACAGCCAGTAATGGTACTTTTGATAACTTAAATAGCATGAATGGTAAAGGCAGCTCGGTAGATGGGATTAATTTTCTGTTTGATTCCCTGATGAGCAGTTCTCTGGATGAGCCGGGAGTGCTTTATCCGCTATTGGCAGAAAAAGCCAGCTATGATCCAGAACATACCAAGTTTGTTATTTTCTATCTGAATCCTAAAGCACGTTTTAGTAATGGTCTCCCTGTCACAGCTGAAGATGTGAAGTTCAGCTTTGACGCTTATCAGACCAAATCCAATCCGGGGTTGCAGATGTATCTGGCGGATCTAGAAAAAACTGAAGTTCTATCTAGATATCAGGTCAAATTTACTTTCAGGTCAGATAACAACGCAGAGATGCCACTAATTTTGGGAACATTACCCATCTATTCCAGGCAGGACTGGAAAAACCGGGATTTTACTCGAATTACTATGCAGCCTATTGTTGGTTCAGGCCCCTATCTGATTGACCGGATTGATGCAGGGCGTAGCGTTACCTATAAACGAAATCCGCATTACTGGGGGCAGAATTTACCTGTAAATAAGGGACGTTATAATTTTGACCGGTTAAAATATGTTTATTACCGAAACCTGGATATTGCTTTTGAGGGTTTTAAGTCAGGGCAATATACTTTGCATGAAGAGATGACAGCGCGTAAATGGGTGACAGAATATAATTTTCCGGCAGTAAAAGCTGGGATAGTCAAGACCTATCGCTTTCGGCATCAGAATCCGGTGGCAACCCAGAGTTTTGTGTTTAACACACGTCGTAGCCCCTTTAATGATATTCAGTTCCGCCGCGCTTTAACTGATGCGTATGACTATGAATGGCTGAATAAGGCCCTGTTTTATGGTCAGTATCAGCGGTTACAGAGTTATTTTGCCAATAGTGAACTTGAAGCAAAAGGACCACCCGGCCCTAAAGAAATGCAGATCCTTCAGCCGCTATTGCCCAAATTGCATACTGTAATGCGTCAAGGTGTACTCAAGAACTGGAAGTATCCGGTTTCAGATGCCAGCGGATTTAATCGTAACAATCTACTGATTGCACGTCAGATTTTAATTAAGGCCGGTTATCGAATTCATGAGGGTAAGCTATATGATTCCAAAGGACAGCCGGTTGAAATCGAATTCCTCATTCATCAGGACGGTTTACAGCGTACCTTAATGCCTTTTGTACGTAATCTGAAAAAACTCGGTATTGTAGTGACGCTACGTCAGGTAGATGTCCCTCAGTATCTTGAAAGGATGCGCCGTTATGATTTTGACATGACGACCAGCGTAATGCCGCAGTCACTGACGCCTGGTAATGAACAGGCACAGTTATGGGGAAGTGCTGCAGCTGATCAGGCAGGAAATTATAATTATGCCGGTATCAAGAACCCGGTTATTGATCAAGTAATTAATAGTGTCATCCGGGCACCAGACCGTGAACAGCTGGTTATTCGTACTCGCGTATTAGACCGTCTGCTGCGTGCGGGCTACTATCAGATTCCAACTTATGGCAAAGGGGAAAACTGGCTGGCATACTGGAATATGTATCATCAGCCAAAACAGAAACCAAAACTTTCTGTAGGTTTAGACTACTGGTGGATTGATAGCAAGCAGGCTCAGCAGGTGAGCAGTTATTTGCGCAGGCAATAACCTTATAACAATTGAAGTCACAGGGAATGGCGTCTTTATGGGCACATATATATTAAAAAGACTTCTGTTAATTATTCCAACTCTATTCTTGATTCTGCTGATTAACTTTATGGTGATCCAGCTAGCGCCAGGAGGGCCGGTAGAGCAGGCTATCCAGCAAGCCCAGAATTTCCAGGGAGTGGGAAACACTAGCCATGCTGAAACAGCTGGCCATTCATCTGAATATCAGGGTGCACGGGGCCTTAGTGATGAAATAGTGGAAAAAATCAAAGCACAATACGGTTTTGACAAATCGGCACCTGAACGTTTCTGGATTATGCTCAAGGGATATCTCACTCTGGACTTCGGCATCAGTTTTTTTAAAGATAAGCCCGTTACCCAGCTGCTCTGGGAGAAAATGCCGGTTACAGTTTCTCTGGGGTTATGGAGTACTTTACTGATTTATCTGGTGTCTATTCCATTGGGGATTAAAAAGGCCAGACAGCACGGCACGCTATTTGATAAGTCTACTTCATTACTTCTGGCGGTTGGTTATGCTGTACCGACCTTTGTATTTGGTGTTTTACTGATTGTATTTTTCGCTGGCGGCAGTTATTTTCAGTGGTTTCCGCTGCAGGGGCTAGTCTCGGAAAATTTTCAGGAGCTCAGCCTGCTTGGAAAAATCAAAGATTATTTCTGGCACATGGCCTTGCCTTTATTCACCATGATTCTGGGCGGGTTTGCTGGACTAACCTACTTGACAAAGTACTCTTTTATGGAAGAGTTGAGCAAGCAGTATGTATTAGCTGCACGTGCCAAGGGATTAAGTGAAAACCGGGTCCTATACGGCCATGTATTTCGTAATGCAATGCTGATAGTGATTGCCGGTTTACCTGAGGCCCTGATAGGGATTTTCTTTGTAGGCAACCTGTTTATCGAGATAATTTTTAATCTGGATGGGCTGGGATTGATGGGTTTTGAAGCCATAGTACAGCGTGATTATCCAGTTATTTTTGGCACATTATTTTTATTTACTCTGCTGGGTTTGATCTTGCGTCTCATCAGTGATGTGCTGTATCAGATTATCGATCCACGCATCAATTTTGATTCACGGGGGGCAAAATAATGTCTCCATTAATGCGGGCACGCCTTCAACGTTTTACCCATAACCGTCTTGGTATGGGCTGCCTGATTATTTTTATTCTGATTTTTATTTGTTCTCTTGCGGCAGAGTTTATCGCCAATGATAAACCGCTACTGGTGAAATATGAAAACTCTTATTATGTGCCTGTACTAAAGGAATATCCGGAAACAGCTTTTGGCGGAGTTTTTGAAACGGAAGCTGACTATAAAGATCCGGTGGTACAGCAGCTTATCAACGCCAAAGGCTGGGCAATCTGGCCCTTAATTGAATTTTCTTATCAGACGCCAAATCTTGAACTGGCTGTTCCTGTGCCATCGCCACCAACAGCACAAAACTGGTTAGGTACTGATGATCAGGGAAGAGATGTACTGGCACGTGTTTTATATGGTTTGCGTATTTCTTTACTGTTCGGATTTGCCCTGACATTTTTTGCTGCCTTAATTGGCATCGTGATAGGTGCAGTACAAGGCTACTACGGTGGGTGGATTGATCTGCTCGGGCAGCGTGTACTTGAGGTATGGGGTGGCCTGCCCATGCTGTTTATGGTCATGATTCTGGTCAGTATGTTTACTCCAAATGTTTATTGGCTATTTCTGATTATGTTACTGTTTGGCTGGCCAGCCCTGGTTGGTCTGGTTCGGGCAGAGTTTTTGCGTGCAAGAAATTTCGATTATGTGCGCGCTGCACGTGCGTTGGGGGTAAAAGATCATGCCATTATCTTCCGGCATATTCTTCCCAATGCCATGAGTTCCAGTCTGTCCCAGCTCCCTTTTATGCTTACGGCCAATATTACTGCCCTGACTGCACTGGATTTCCTGGGCTATGGTTTACCACCTGATGCTGCATCATTAGGGGAAATTCTGCTGCAAGGGAAAAACAATCTTAATGCGCCTTGGCTGGCTTTATCTGGTTTCTTCAGTCTGGCACTGGTTCTTTCATTATTGATCTATATTGGGGAGGCAACCCGCGATGCATTTGACCCAAGACGCCAGTGACCAGTCAGCTGCGCTAAAGCTACAGGTTGAACAGCTTAATATTCAAAATGGGCAGGGCGAAGTTCTGGTAGAAAATTTAAATTTCCATCTATATGCCGGACAGACCTTAGCTATTGTCGGAGAGAGTGGTTCGGGAAAATCTATCAGCAGCCTGGCTTTGCTTGGACTGTTACCTGCTAATCTTAAGGTTCAGGGGAGTGCTATTTTAGATAGTCAGAATCTTTTAAATCTGTCTGAAATAGCAAAACGCCAGATTCGTGGCCATAAAATTGCCATGATTTTTCAAGAACCCATGACTGCACTCAACCCGCTGCATCGGGTAGAAAAAATTATTGGAGAAAGTCTGTATTTACAAGGCTGGTCTAAAGATCAGGTTCGGCAGAGAGTGGTAGAATTACTCCATGATGTCGGAATAACTCATCCGGAAGACAAACTGCAACGTTATCCACATGAGCTTTCCGGCGGCCAGCGACAACGGGTAATGATTGCGATGGCGTTAGCTTTAGATCCTGATATCCTTATCGCTGATGAACCTACTACCGCTCTGGATGTAACTTTACAGGCACAAATTCTCAAACTGCTACAAAGCCTGCAATATCGCCGAAATATGGCCATGATTCTAATTAGTCACGATCTTAATATAGTTAAGCGCTGTGCCCAGCAGGTGGTTGTGATGAATCAAGGCAGAGTTGAAGAACAGGGGAGTGCCGAACAAATTTTTAAACAGCCTAAGGCTGAATATACCCGGCATTTATTGGCACATGATTTTGGTCAGGCATTGCCATCCTCCGCAGGCTCCGAACTATTGAGACTGGAACAGGTCAGTGTATGTTTTCCTATTCGCCAAGGGTTGCTTAACCGTGTAAAAGATTATTTTGTGGCAGTTGAGCCTTTAAATCTGGTCTTAAGACAAGGTGACTCCATTGGAATTGTTGGGGAAAGTGGCTCTGGTAAAACTTCTCTGGCTTTAGCGATTGCCCGGTTGATAGAGAGTAAAGGCCAAATCTTTTTAATGGAGCAGGACCTTAACCTGCTTTCCGAGAAAAAATTAAGGTTATTACGCACTGACTTCCAAATTGTATTTCAGGATCCGTTCAGTAGCCTGAATCCTCGTATGACGGTCGAGCAAATCATTGGTGAAGGGCTGAATTTAAAACATCATATGCCGCTCGCTGTAACTGAGCAGATTGACCAGATTCTACAGACGGTAGAGTTGCCTGTACATTTTAAACAGCGCTATCCACATGAACTTTCTGGCGGACAGCGGCAACGTGTAGCACTGGCACGGGCTTTGATTCTTAAGCCCAAGCTTATTATTTTAGATGAGCCTACTTCTGCATTGGACCGTACCACCCAGCGGGCAATTGTGCAGTTATTACGAAATCTGCAACAGGAATATCAGTTAAGCTATCTGTTTATCAGTCATGATTTACAGGTAGTCCGTGCCTTATGTCAGCAGGTGATGGTGCTACGGCATGCGCAACTGGTCGAATTTCAGGATACTGAACAGCTATTTTCAAATCCTC
Organism: Acinetobacter sp. UBA1297; assembly: GCF_002307755.1. Lineage (NCBI taxonomy): Bacteria > Pseudomonadati > Pseudomonadota > Gammaproteobacteria > Moraxellales > Moraxellaceae > Acinetobacter > Acinetobacter sp. UBA1297. The sequence goes on along the minus strand of NZ_DBUF01000017.1, from coordinate 83,299 downwards.
AGTCCGAGTATACCCGGCAATTGATAGCTGCAAGTCAATATTAAAAACCGTCATCAGGAACTTTTTTTGTGACTCCTGCGGCATGCATTGTAATAGAGTAAACCTTGACTAGACAGGCGTTTAAACTAGAGTAAGGACTCTAATTCAGTAAATTGGAAAAAATATCATGAGCTTGATTGCTGAACCGATCACAATTCGTAATACAACCTTTAAAAACAGAATTATTAAGGGCGCAATGAGTGAAGCACTGGCTAACGCAGCAGGGCAACCTAATCATCTGCATTATGGCTTATATGAGGCATGGGCTAAAGGTGGTCTGGGCTGTGCCATTACCGGTAATGTAATGGTTGATATCGGCGCTAAAAATGAGCCAGGTGTGGTAGCAATCGAGACTGAACGTGATCTAGAACAGCTCAAGCACTGGGCAGAAATTGGCAAAGAATATGGTATGGTTCAACTGGTCCAGCTGTCTCATCCGGGACGTCAGTGTCCTAAGGGCCTGAACAAAGAAACAGTTGCACCTTCAGCTGTGCCATTTAGTCCGGTTCTGGCAACTACTTTTGGTACACCGCGTGAACTGCGTGAAGAAGAAATTCTGGATATTATCCAGCGTTTTGCCCATGCTGCCAAAATCTGTGAAAAAGCAGGCTTTGAGGGTATACAGCTACACGGTGCGCATGGTTATCTGATTAGTCAATTCCTGTCGCCACTGACCAACAAACGTCAGGACCAATGGGGCGGTTCAATTGAAAACCGTATGCGTTTCCTGCTGGAAATCTACAAGGCCGTAAGAGCAGGGACTTCAGAGAACTTTATTATTTCTGTAAAACTCAACTCGGCAGACTTTCAGCGTGGTGGTATTACCGAAGAAGATGTCATCTATGTATTCAAAGCAATTGATGCGGCTGGTATTGACCTGATTGAAATTTCAGGAGGAAGTTATGAAGCACCAGCTATGGCTGGTGTCAAGGAAGGTAAACGTAAAGCCAGTACAATTGCCCGTGAAGCTTATTTTCTTGATTTTTCTGAAAGGATCCGTCAGGAAGTCAAATGCTATCTCATGGTAACAGGCGGTTTTAGAACCGTAAAAGGTATGAATGATGCCCTGGAGAGTGGAGCATGTGATTTTATTGGTATTGCACGGCCATTTGCGGTAGAAACTGACTTGTCTAACCATTTGATTGCCGGGAAAGACGTTCGTTATGGTGTAGAGAAAATTAAAACTGGCATTCCGATGATTGATAAAATGGCAATTATGGAAATTATCTGGTATGCGGCACAGTTTAAAGCAATTGCTGAGGGTAAAAAACCTAATCCAAAACTTTCTCCCTTAAAAGTATTTTTTAAATATCTTAAAGGAAATCTGACTGCTGTGGTCAAAGGGCAGATTAATTCCCGTAAATCGGCCTAGTTTGTATATATAGATGAATGTATTGTATCTAGTGGTAAATAGTCCTGTCTTTAGGGTCTTCCAAACCTGAGGGCAGGCCTGTTTTATATTCTCGGTATGTAATGAAATAAACAGGTTGATTGATTCAGTATAGATGCAGGAAATAAGTAAAAATATCGAACTTCTTCTGTCTGTTAAAAACTTGCTCTGATTGCAGCTCTCATCACTGCATCAGAATAAAACAAGATTTAAAAATAAGAATAAAAAAAGCCCAAGTCATAATGCTTGGGCTTTTTTATAAGATGCTGCCATCTTGAATATGGCGTCCCTACGGGGATTCGAACCCCGGTTACCGCCGTGAAAGGGCGATGTCCTAGGCCTCTAGACGATAGGGACTTTAAGTGAGGCATAGTTCTGAAATTGGCGTCCCTACGGGGATTCGAACCCCGGTTACCGCCGTGAAAGGGCGATGTCCTAGGCCTCTAGACGATAGGGACGTTTCAGAGGTGGGCGTATATTAGGGTGAATCCCCGGATGTGTCAAACACTTTTCTGGCATCTTTCCCTTAAAAATATGCCGTTCGTATAAAAACAAAGCAAAATGCCATAATTTGTTTGAAATTGCTGCAAGATATTCTGATTCATGCTTTTGTATAAAAAAGAGCGGCATTTGCCGCTCTTTAGTGCTTTAGGTCGGCATCAAGACTTAGGATGGTAAAACACATAATAACTTGTATAGCATGCTGCAATAAACAACAGGCATCCGAAGAAACTGATTCGCATGGATGGATCAAAAACCATACTGATACAGGTAATCAGACAGAAAACAAAACCTAGAATCGGAACAATAGGAAACAGCGGCGCAGCAAACGCAAGATCTTTAGCAGTTTTTCCCTGCTTATACCAGTCTCGGCGGAAGTTAAACATGCTGAGACAGATACTCATCCAGACTACTACCATGGTAAAGGCTGCGATTCCGAGCAGATTAGTAAAGATAGTTTCTGGGGCGAACTGCTCAGACAACAGACCCGGCATACCGCCGATCATGGTAACAATTACTGCAACATAAGGAATGCCGCGTGCATTTACTTTTGAGAATACTGCCGGTAATTGCTTGTTATAAGACAATGACCACATCATACGTGAGGCAGCAAATAAACCGGAGTTGGCCGCTGACAGCAATGCTGTGATAATAACAAAACGGATAATATCTTCAGCATAAGGGATACCAATGTGCTGAAATACCGTAACGAATGGGCTACTGCTTACACCCTCGGCTGCTAGGCCTGCTTCCTGATGAGGTAGAAGTGCAGTTACCACCAAAATTGTTCCTACAAAGAAAATCAATAAACGGAAAATCGCTGCATTGATGGCTTTGGGTACATTTTTGGCGGGGTCTTGGGTTTCACCTGCTGCTACCCCAATCAATTCGGTCCCCGAAAAAGCGAAGTTCACGATCAACATGGTAGTGAAAATAGGAAACAAGCCTTCAGGGAACCAGCCTTGCGCGGTCAGATTACTAAAGAGTGGTGCAGACTCATAACCTTGGTAGCCAATTACACCGAAAATTGCCAGTAAACCAAACAGAATAAACGCGACAACAGTGATTACTTTCACCAGTGCAAGCCAAAATTCAGATTCGGCAAACCAGCGTGTGGAAATCATATTTAAGGTAAATACGAATGCACCAAAAACCAGTGTCCACATCCACATGGAGCTATCTGGAAACCATTCCTGCATAAGAAGTGCAGCAGCAGTAAATTCGGTACCAAGGGTTACTGACCAGGTTAGCCAATATAACCAGGTAATGGTATATCCTGTACCCGGACCAATAAACTTATTGGCATAGGCACCAAAAGAGCCTGAAACAGGCATATGTACAGCGAGTTCGCCAAGGCAAAGCATCACCATATAGGCAATAAGGCCACCCAGCACATAAGCAAGGATGGCGCCGACCGGCCCCGTTTGTGCAATGACTTCACCCGAGCCTAAAAACAGGCCAGTACCAATTGCGCCTCCCAGAGAAAGCATAACCAGATGTCGGGTACTCATAGCGCGTTTTAATGGCGCAGAATTGCCCTGATGCAACGCATCATTCGGAGAAGGAGATGACGGCATAGAGTTAAACGGAAAAGAGTAATGAAGCCGGCTATTTTAGAGAAAAAATGTAAATGTGCAATCGAAATAAAAAGCAGGAGAAATAACAGCAGAAGAATTGGCGTCCCTACGGGGATTCGAACCCCGGTTACCGCCGTGAAAGGGCGATGTCCTAGGCCTCTAGACGATAGGGACGTTTCAGAGGTGGGCTTATAATAGGGAGATTTTAAGGATGTGTCAAACGGCAGCTAGTATTATTTTTAACCAAATGAATGCTTTACATCAACTAACTTCTATTTTTGAGTTATAGGCAGATATACTTATGCCTAGGCCAGAGAGTTTAATTAGGCGATCAGAGTAAAATAAAAGATTTATAAAAGATGGCGTCCCTACGGGGATTCGAACCCCGGTTACCGCCGTGAAAGGGCGATGTCCTAGGCCTCTAGACGATAGGGACGTTTAGAAGGTAGCGGTATCTTATTGATCCGCTACCAGAGTGTCAAGCAGTTGAGGTGCGAGTTTGTTTAAAATATAGCAAAACAGCTCGGCAGTTTTCTGCGTGTCATATAATGCTGAATGTGCTTCTTTCCCGTCAAACTCAATTCCCGCCTGTAGACAGGATTTAGCCAGCACGGTTTGGCCAAACATTAAGGCACTGAGCGTGACCGTATCAAACACTGAAAAGCTATGAAATGGATTCTGGTTTTTAGTTCCACTTCGGTTAATAGCTGCCTGTAAAAAACCCAGGTCAAAATGGGCATTGTGGCCAACCAGTATGGCATGAGTACACAGCTGTTCACGGCGGATATCATGAATAGACTTGAAGATACGTTTCAATGCAGTCTTTTCATCTTCTGCCATCGCCATACGCATCGGATTAAAAGGATCAACCCCAATGAAGTCTAGCGAGCGGCGATCCAGATTAGCGCCTTCAAACGGATTAATATGTGCATGATAGGCAGGACCCGGAATAAATTTTCCTTCCTCATCATAGATAATCGGAATACAGGCAATTTCAAGTAACGCATCAGTCTGTGCATTAAAGCCTGCAGTTTCCACATCTACCACAACTGGCAGAAAGCCACGAAAACGCTGACCAATCACAGGTCGTGAATCTTGTGTCACACTTTTCTCCATTGAATGGTTTGACCGGCATAAAGTGGAATAATCTGTTCATTTTCCAGATATTCTAGGCTCGCTGGAATTACCTGCGGTTCTTTAACCAAGGTAATTGTTTGAGTATTACGTGGTAAGCCATAGAAGTCTGCACCAAACATGCTGGCAAAACCTTCAAGCCGTTCAATACGTCCTACCTGATCAAATGCCTGTGCATAAAGCTCAATAGCAGTAGGTGCACTATAGCAGCCTGCACAGCCACATGCATTTTCTTTAGCATTTTTAGAATGGGGCGCACTATCTGTACCAAGAAAGAATTTCGGGTTACCACTAGTTGCCACTTCCAGTAGGGTCTGCTGGTGGGTCTGACGTTTCAGAATTGGTAAACAGTAAAAATGCGGCTTGATTCCACCTACCAGCATATCATTACGGTTAAATAATAGGTGTTGTGGAGTAATGGTAGCTGCAACATTACGGTCCTGTTCCAGCACAAAATGTGCTGCTTCACTGGTAGTAATATGCTCAAGCACAACTTTAAGTGCTGAAAACTGCTTCAAGAGAGGAGAAAGCACTTCATCCAGAAAACGCTTTTCGCGGTCAAAAATGTCTACATGACTGTGAGTAACTTCACCATGTAACAGTAAAGGCACCTGATATTTTTCAAGCTGCTCTATGACTGCATATACTTTACGGATATCGCTGACACCATTGTCTGAATTGGTAGTTGCACCAGCCGGATAAAGCTTGATGGCATTAACATATTCTGAATCTTTAATTTTTTTAACTTCTTCAGGTGAAGTGTAGTCAGTAAAATAAAGAACCATACGCGGATCAAAATTTACCCCTTCAGGCGCATGAGCCATAATCCGTTCACGATAGGCCAGAGCCTCATCAACCGTTTTTACTGGTGGAACCAGATTGGGCATGCAAATGGCGCGGGAAAACTGTCTGGCCAGATCAGGCACGGTACGTTTAAGGGCTAGGCCGTCACGTAAATGGACATGCCAGTCATCTGGTTGGAGAAGAGTGATCGTATTCAAAGTGTTCAGGCAAGAAAAATAAAATAGATGATAATCGATAAACTCTAAAAATGATAACGACAATTATGGATAAAAGGCACAATAAAGTTCGTAATTTGCCCTAAGGGTATGCTATTTTTATAGAACTATAAAAACTATGCACGATGTTATGGAATATAAATATTACCTTACAACGTTGCAGCAACAAAAAGAAAAAATTGAAACTCTGGTCGCCCTGCATTCTCATCGTACCAGTAGTTCGTTGCCGCAGGCACTTGAACAAGAGTTCTGGCAGCAGAATACTGAACGGGCCCAGATCAATATCTCACAATCTTTTGCTGCAGGTGTGTGGGCTTACCTTTTATTTACGGCTTTAGTGTTGCCAGGTGATTACTGGCTTTCCGGTCAGCGTTTTTTCTCTGTAGATTTCCTGCTGTGTGTTGTTGCCATGCTTAATGGCGCAGTAAGCCTGTTGACCCTTTATGGCTTTGCTAGAAGTAAACTGCTTCAGCCTTACTTTTATCAGGCTGCATTAGGTTTAATGCTCTGGACTATTATTTCAAGCTGTCTGCTGAGTATGAGTTTCGCGACCCCTGCACTCAAGTATCAGTCAGCAATTGTGTTGTGTTTTATATATATGCTGGGGTTTATGATCAGTGGGGTGCGGCCGCTCCATATGCTTTTGGTCGGGACACTGGCCGCGGTTATATCTATTTATTTACTGTTCGTATTTCATATTTCCTTTGAAGTGATCATTTTGAGCCGGGTACTGTTGGGAAGCTGTCTGTTTGGTTTTACTTTAAGTACCATGCTGATCAAGCGGGAACGTATACTGTTTTTAAATACCAAGCTTGCACAGCTTAATGAAAAAATTCAGTATATTCATGCTTCTGAACTTTTGCATTTAAGCCAACATGACGAGTTAACCCAGATCTCTAACCGCCGTAATTTTGATGAGACTCTGGACAGTTTTTATAGGCAGTCACGTAAAGAAGGAACGCCCTTATCTCTACTGTTTATCGATGTGGATTTTTTTAAAAATTATAATGATTTTTATGGTCACCAGATGGGCGATAAAGTGATTTATAGTATTGCCAGAGCAATTAAAAATTCGATTCGGCACAGGGATTTTGTGGCGCGTTATGGTGGAGAGGAGTTTGTAGTGCTTCTTCCTGAAACCGAGGCGCATGGTGCTTATGCGGTTGCGTCCAATATTTATAGGGAAATTGAGCGGCTTGCTATTCCTCATGAACGTTCATGTATTGCCAGCTATATCACTGTAAGCCTGGGTATTACAATTTATAGGGGAGAAGCGGCTGTAACACAGGAGGCTTTGCTTGAGTCTGCTGATCAGGCACTCTATCGAGCCAAACAGTTGGGCCGTAACCAGATTTTCTATCAGTCAGTCGGTTCAACAAAAGTTGCATAACCATTAATACTTGTAAAAATAAAAGCCGCCAGAATCAGGCGGCTTTTAAACAGATTAAAAATTACTTCTTGTTATTTTCAAGCTGGGGTAAAGCTGAACCCTGGCCCAATGATAGCAGGCCAGAGTCAGTATAAAGACCCAGTTTGGCGCGTGTATCTGTAATATCCAGATTACGCATAGTCAGCTGTCCAATACGGTCCATTGGTGTAAACATTGAATCACCTTTTTCCATAGTCAAGCGTTCAGCTTCATAGGTCAGGTTCGGAGATTCAGTGTTCATGATGGTGTAGTCATTACCACGACGCAGCTCTAACGTGACTGTACCCGTAATTGCTTTAGCAACCCAGCGTTGGGCAGTTTCACGCAACATCAGTGCCTGAGAGTCAAACCAGCGGCCTTGATAAAGAAGACGACCTAAACGCAGGCCATTGATACGGTATTGTTCAATGGTATCTTCATTATGAATACCCGTTACCAGACGTTCATAAGTGATATGCAGCAACGCCATGCCAGGTGCTTCATAAATACCACGAGACTTGGCTTCAATAATACGATTTTCAATCTGGTCGGACATTCCCAGACCATGACGTCCACCAATACGGTTCGCTTCAAGAATAAGTTCTACCGGGTTATCAAAACGCTGGCCATTTAATGCAACTGGCATACCTTCTTCAAAAGTTACAGAAACTTCTTCAGCTTTAACTTCAACTTCATCTTTCCAGAACGCTACACCCATAATTGGCTCGACAATCTTGATCCCGGCATTCAGGTATTCAAGATCTTTGGCTTCATGAGTTGCACCCAGCATATTTGAGTCGGTCGAGTAGGCTTTTTCTTTTGACATTTTATAGTCAAAGCCGTTATCGATGAGGAACTGTGACATTTCAGCACGGCCACCAAGTTCATCAATAAAGGTCTGGTCTAGCCAAGGTTTATAAATTTTCAGGTTAGGATTGGTAAGCAGACCATAACGATAAAAACGCTCAATATCGTTGCCTTTATAAGTTGAGCCATCACCCCAGATGTTGACATCATCTTCTTTCATGGCCGTTACCAGCATAGTACCGGTGACTGCACGACCTAATGGAGTGGTATTAAAATAAGGCATACCGCCTGTACTGATATGGAATGCGCCACATTGAATTGCAGCAATACCTTCAAGCGCAAGTTGCAGGCGGCAGTCGATCAAACGAGCTTTTACCGCACCATAATTTTCAGCTTTCTTTGGAATGGCATCATAGTCATCTTCATCAGGCTGACCAAGATTTGCAGTATACGCATAAGGCTCTGCACCTTTTTGTTTCATCCACAATAAAGCAGCAGAAGTATCCAGGCCACCAGAGAAGGCAATTCCGACTTTTTTGCCTACTGGTACATGCTGCAAAATGGTTGCATTATCAGTCATTGCTAGTCCTAACTATAAAACAGGCACCACGAATTGGCTGCCATTGAAAAATCTATAAACATTTTATTGTAACACTTTTAAACGAACATGTTTTCTTAAAAAAAAGACAAACTTTAAAAATTATAGGGGCGCTAAATTTATAATTACGCTTTTATGAGTTAACTCAGTTCATAGAAATTAATAAGGAGGTTTTATTTAGAGCAGAAAATAATACTGGTTTTCTTGACTCTATTTCTTCATATTTTAAGTTTTAAAAAATCTATAAGACTAAAGTTTTACAAGAGCATTAAAAGTACATTTTTTAATACTTTAAATTTAGCTATTCTATTTATTAAACAATATATTAAGAAAGAATAGAGGGTTTTTATTTTGAATTGACTTTGCCAGAAATTAAACATTTTCTAATTTAAATTGGTATGACCAATTTTATAGATAAAATTTTATATTGATCTTTAAATAAGCAAAATTTAGGATAATTAAAGTAATTAAAGGATTTATTGTTCTTTAAAGTAAATATTGGTCCGACCAATTATTGTGGTGTTAGACCAGTTAATATCTCGTGAGCATATCAAGGAGAAGAATGTGCTTTCACAATGGCAACAGATTTATGATCCGATGGGGAATTTATGGATTTCCAGCTTAGTCGCCCTGATTCCAATTATTTTCTTTTTTCTGGCATTGGCAGTTTTCCGTTTAAAAGGAAGTGTAGCGGGAACAATTACGGTGGTACTGGCTTTGCTGGTTTCACTTTTTGCTTATGGCATGCCGACCGATATGGCATTTGCCTCGGTGATTTATGGTTTCTTCTATGGTTTATGGCCAATATCCTGGATCATCATTGGTGCAGTATTCCTGTATAAAGTTTCTGTTAAAACAGGTCAGTTCGATGTAATCCGTTCTTCAATTTTATCTATTACTGAAGACCAGCGTTTGCAAATGCTATTGGTCGGATTTGCTTTTGGTACTTTTCTTGAGGGTGCAGCAGGTTTTGGTGCACCGGTTGCGATTACTGCGGCATTACTGGTCGGTTTGGGCTTTAAGCCATTGTATGCTGCCGGTCTGTGCCTGATTGTGAATACCGCACCCGTTGCCTTTGGCGCAATGGGTATTCCAATTATCGTGGCGGGGCAGGTGTCTGGTGTAGATACCATGGAAATCAGCCAGATGGTAGGCCGCCAGTTACCGTTTATGGTGCCAATCGTACTGTTCTGGATTATGGCCATTATGGATGGCTGGCGCGGAATTAAAGAGACCTGGCCGGCTGTAATTGTAGCAGGCGGTGCATTTTCACTGGCACAGTACTTGACCTCAAACTTTGTAGGGCCTGAATTGCCAGATATTACTGCGGCCATTGCGTCACTGGTGAGCCTGACAATCTTATTAAAATACTGGAAGCCTAAGCATATCTTTCGTTTTAAAGATGAAAACGACAGTCAGGTGGATGCCGAGTTGCTGGCTTCACAGAAGCAGAAATTCAGTATAGGCCAGATTGCCAAAGCCTGGTCACCATTTGTGATTTTGACAGCGATGGTAACTCTATGGAGTATCAAGCCTTTTAAAGATCTATTTGCTAAAGATGGCCCAATGCAGGATTGGGTGATTTCGATCAAGGTTCCTTATTTGCATCAGCTGGTTCAGAAAGTGCCTCCAGTGGCGCCCGAAGTTAAGGACTATGATGCTATCTTCAAATTTGACTGGCTCTCAGCAACCGGTACAGCAATTATTATTGCGGCGCTTATTACGATTGTTTATCTGAAAATGAAGCCACGTGAAGCACTGGTGACTTTTGGTGAAACAGTAAATGAATTAAAGACCCCGATTTACTCGATAGGCATGGTTCTAGCCTTTGCATTTATTGCGAATTACTCAGGAATGTCGGCAACATTGGCATTAGCCTTGGCCCATACTGGTAATGCTTTTACCTTCTTCTCACCATTCTTGGGCTGGTTGGGCGTGTTCCTCACAGGTTCAGATACTTCTGCCAATGCACTGTTTGCAGCATTACAGGCAACTACTGCTCAGCAGATTGGTGTGCCAGAAGTTTTACTGGTAGCTGCCAATACCAGCGGTGGAGTCACCGGCAAGATGATTTCTCCACAGTCGATTGCCATTGCCTGTGCAGCAGCAGGGCTGGTAGGTAAAGAGTCCGATCTGTTCCGCTTTACGGTTAAACACAGTATAACCTTTACCGTAATGATTGGTATCATTATCACTCTACAGGCATATGTGTTCCCGTGGATGATTCCATAGGATAGAAAGAGGAAGTGCAGGGTGAAGGTCTCCGATAAAGTTATACAAAGTTTGTATCAGCTGATTGAACAGCAAGGAATGAAAGTCGGAGATCGCCTCGCTTCTGAGCGTAAGCTATGTGAACAGCTTGGTGTATCGCGCTCCTCATTACGGGAGGCCCTACAGCAGTTAAATACTCAAGGTATAGTGCAGAGCCGGTTAGGAGATGGTACTTATATTTGCCAACTGCCTGTTACCTGGTCACAGCATAAAATTGTTCAGCCTCTAAGCGGACTGATTGACCAAGATCCACTTTACCGCTTCGATGTGCAGGAAGCACGATTAGTATTGGAAGGGGGAACAGCCTGGTATGCAGCTTTACGCTCTACTGCTGAGGACCGTATCAAGATTCATCACTTTTATGACCAGATCAGCCATTTCCAGTCAATTGGTGATCCGGATCAGGCTTCGGTAGCAGACGCCAAGTTTCATCTGGCAATTGCTGAAGCATCTCATAATCTGGTCCTGATACAGACCATGCGTGGCCTGTTTGATCTGTTGCAATACAACGTAGTGCTGGGTCGCCGTAAAGTCTATTCAGAGTCAGACCGGTTTGACCAGTTGCATTTACAGCATTTCAAGGTCATGGATGCAATTGACCGTAAAGATCCGCAGGCAGCCCGCATGGCAGTTTGTGGCCATATCGAATTTGTTATACAACAGGTACGCTCGATTGATGAGGAAGAAGCCCGTCATCAGCGTGCCAGTCGCTTAAACAGGATTTAAAATGATTATTTCATCTTCTAATGATTATCGTGAAGCAGCGCGACGCCGTTTACCTCCATTTCTGTTTCATTATATTGATGGCGGGGCATATGCGGAATATACCCTGCAACGAAATGTAGAAGACCTTTCCAAAATCGCTTTGCGGCAGCGTGTCTTAAATGATATGTCCGAACTGAGTCTGGAAACCAAGCTGTTTAATGAAACCCTGTCGATGCCAGTTGCTCTTGCACCAGTTGGCCTGACCGGAATGTACGCTCGCCGTGGGGAGGTTCAGGCCGCAGTTGCTGCAGAGAAAAATGGCATACCTTTTACTCTGTCAACGGTATCAGTCTGTCCAATTGAAGAAGTTGCACCAGCCATCCAGCGCCCGATGTGGTTTCAGCTTTATGTATTGCGTGACCGGGGCTTTATGAAAAATGCATTGGAGCGTGCCAAGGCTGCAGGTTGTTCGACTCTGGTCTTCACCGTAGATATGCCAGTACCAGGTGCACGTTACCGTGATGTTCATTCAGGCATGAGCGGACCTAATGCTGCCATGCGCCGCTATATGCAGTCCTTTATGCATCCACACTGGGCATGGAATGTTGGACTGATGGGACGTCCACATGATCTGGGCAATATTTCTAAATACTTGGGTAAACCAACCGGCCTGGAAGATTATATTGGCTGGTTAGGGGCAAACTTTGACCCGTCCATTTCCTGGAAAGATCTGGAATGGATCCGTGAATACTGGGATGGCCCAATGGTCATTAAAGGTATTCTGGACCCTGAAGATGCCAAAGATGCGGTGCGTTTTGGCGCTGACGGAATTGTGGTATCTAATCATGGTGGACGCCAGCTAGATGGCGTATTGTCTACTACCCGTGCATTACCGGCTATTGCAGATGCTGTTAAAGGCGATCTGAAAATTATGGTCGATTCGGGAGTCCGTAACGGACTTGATGTAGTACGTATGATTGCGCTTGGGGCTGATTTATGTCTGTTGGGTCGTGCTTTTGTCTATGCATTAGGTGCTGCCGGCGGTGAAGGTGTAAATCATCTACTTGAGCTGATTAACAAGGAAATGCGAGTTGCCATGACACTAACTGGCGCTAAAACTATTCAGGATATTTCTTCTGAATGTCTGGTCAAGCGCATCATGGAGTAAAATCGTGTCTATCACCGCCTCTAAAGTTATACAGCAGTTTCAGCAAGTGGTCGGAGAAAGATTTGTACTTACCGATGAGCAGGAAACCCGTCTTTACCGGCAGGGTCGACGTTTTGGTGAAGGACAGGTTTTAGCCGTAATAGCTCCCGGTAGCCTGATTGAACAATGGCGTATTTTACAGATTGCAGTGGCTGCAGACTGTATTGTAATTATGCAGGCCGCCAATACTGGCCTGACTGGAGGCTCTACACCTTATGGTTATGATTATGACCGTCCAGTAGTACTGATCAGCACCCGGCGGTTAGCCGGTATGCAGGTTATCAATTCAGGGAAACAAGTTATATGCTTGCCGGGTGCGACTTTAGATGCATTAGAAAAAGCCCTGTTACCCTTTAACCGGGAACCGCATTCAGTGATTGGTTCCTCCTGTATAGGTGCCTCTGTATTAGGGGGAGTGTGTAATAACTCCGGCGGTGCACTGGTAAGACGTGGGCCGGCGTACACCGAACTGGCCTTATATGCTCAGGTTGATGAACAGGGACAACTGCATCTGGTTAATCACTTGGGAATAAGTTTAGGTACCCAGCCAGAACAGATTCTGATACGTCTGCAAAATGGTGAGTATCAGGAAAAGGATATTGATTACAGTCCGCAGCACCGTGCTTCCGATCCTCATTATGGTCATGACGTGCGTCAAGTTGATCTTGATACACCGGCGCGTTTTAATGCTGACCCTAACCGGTTGTTTGAAGCTTCAGGTTCTGCCGGCAAGGTCTGTGTTTTCGCAGTGCGGCTGGATACTTTTGAAAAACTACCAAGTCAGGTGTTTTATATTGGAACCAATAGTCAGGATGACCTGACCGCAATTCGACGCTATTTACTGACTCAATTGCCGCGTCTGCCGATTGCAGGTGAGTATATTCATCGGGTAGCGTATGACATTGGCGAGAAATATGGAAAGGATACCTTTCTGTTTATCGAAAAATTTGGAACTGCGCGGGTCCCTAAAGCTTTTGCCATGAAAGACAAAATTGATGGCATGCTGGAAAAAGTCAAAATCAGAGGATTAACCGACAAGGTTTTACAGCTGTTAACCGGCGTTTTGCCACCCCATTTACCGCAGCGTATGGCCGAGTTCCGTAACCGTTATGAACATCATTTACTACTTCGTATCGAAGATCAGGATATAGCACAGGTAGAAAGTTACTTGCAGGAGTATTTTAAAATACACTCTACAGGCAACTATTTTCTGTGTAATGAAGAAGAAGGTCGTAAAGCTTTTTTACACCGATTTGCCATTGCAGGAGCAGCTATACGTTACCGTGATGTACATCGCCGGGAGGTCGAAGACATTGTGGCGCTCGATATTGCCCTAAAACGCAATGACCGGGCGTGGCTGGAAACCTTGCCTGAGTCAATGGAAGAGCAGATTGTACATAAACTCTACTACGGTCATTTCTTGTGCCATGTTTTTCATCAGGATTACATCGTCAAGAAAGGGGTTGACCCATTAGCCATGGAGCATGCCATGTGGAAATTGCTAGATCAGCGTGGTGCCGAATATCCGGCCGAACATAATGTTGGACATTTATATGTAGCCAAGCCTGCTTTAAAACAACACTATCAAAAGCTTGATCCAACCAACAGTTTCAATGTGGGCATTGGTTATACTTCCAGAAAAAAATATTGGTCATAAACCAAATTCTTTTAACTGTGCTTTTAAGAACTATTTATTAAAAGCACAGTTAAATTCTTCCCCGCAATACTTTTAAAGCCACCCTATATTTATATTTAAATTTTTAAAATAGCCTAAGCTTAAAATTGACGTTCAAGTCTTTATCCTTCAAATAAACAGCCATAAACAATATAAAAAAATCAGTTAAAGTAGATGCAACAAATTGCAAAGCCCACTAATTACAAGGATATCCTATGACCAGCTATGCAAATATTTTAAAGCCATTAGATTTGGGATTTACTACAATTAAAAACCGGATAGTAATGGGGTCTATGCATACCGGGCTGGAAGACCGTTTTTATCATTATCCGAAGCTTGCGGCCTATTTTGCCGAGCGTGCCAAAGGTGGAGTTGGTCTCATTATTACCGGAGGTATAGCACCTAATCGAGAGGGCTGGCTATCGCCAATGGGAGGCACTATGAACAGTCTGGCCGACATTCCCCATCACCGGTTGGTCACTCATGCTGTACACAAACATGGCGCTAAAATTTTGCTTCAGATTCTGCATTCTGGTCGTTATGGTTATCAGCCACTGGTCGTTTCTGCCAGTCCGGTTAAATCACCTATTTCCCTGTTTAAACCACGAAAAATGAGTGAGCGTAACATCCTGAGTACTATTAAGGATTATGCACATGCTGCCAGCCTTTCAAAAAAGGCCGGCTATGATGGGGTTGAAATTATGGGCTCGGAAGGGTATCTGTTAAACCAGTTTATGAGTCGGCATGTCAACCAGCGTCAAGACCGATGGGGCGGCACACTGGAAAACCGGATGCGGTTTTCACTTGAAATTGTAAAAGCTATCCGTGAGGCAGTGGGGGAGAAATTTATTATCTGTTTTCGTTTATCAATGCTGGATCTGGTTGATAACGGTAATACCATGGATGAAGTCATCCAGATTGCCCAGGCGTTAGAAAAAGCAGGTGTAACTTTGCTAAATACCGGGATTGGCTGGCACGAAGCGCGCATTCCGACCATTGTTACCTCTGTACCGCGTGCTGCTTTCGTCGATTATACCGCTGAAGTGAAGCAGTATGTGAATATACCGGTCATTGCCTCAAACCGTATTAATATGCCGGAGACTGCCGAAGCCATTCTGGCTGAAGGAAAAGCCGATATGGTACAAATGGCACGCCCATTTCTGGCCGACCCTTTTTGGGTAGATAAAACTGCTACAGACCGTGTCAATGAAATTAATACTTGTATTGCCTGTAATCAGGCCTGCTTAGACCATACATTTAAATGGCAGCGTGCAACCTGTCTGGTCAATCCGCAGGCAGCTTATGAAACTGAACTGGTCTACGTGCGTACAAAAAAACCTAAGCGGATTGCTGTAGTGGGGGCTGGGGTTGCCGGAATGTCTGCAGCTACAGTTGCTGCGGGACGAGGGCACCAAGTGACTTTATTTGAAGCAAGTGATGAAGTCGGGGGACAGTTTAATTTAGCCAAAGTTGTGCCAGGCAAAGAAGAGTTTCATGAAACCATTCGCTACTTTAAGGTTCAAATTGAAAAAACCGGCGTCGAACTGCGTTTAAATACCCGTATAAATCGTGAACAGCTTGAACGTGAAGGATATGATGAAATTGTGGTTGCCACAGGTGTTATACCGCGTCAGCTTAAAATTGCTGGCAGTGAAGCGCCGCAGGTTTTGTCTTATGCAGAAGTGCTTAAGGGCGCAAAAGTGGGATACAGGGTTGCAGTGATAGGAGCAGGAGGAATTGGTTTTGATGTTTCTGAATTTTTACTCAAACCTGTCTCACAGCCTCAGCCAAAACCTTTAACTGAATGGCAACGTGAGTGGGGCGTAGATTCAGAATCTCATTACCATACGAAAGGTGGAATGGTTTCGGCCGAATTGGAAACACCCGTTCGGGAAATTTATTTACTGCAGCGCAAACCTACGCCTTTAGGTGCAGGGCTTGGTAAGACCACAGGCTGGGTGCATCGTGCACAACTGAAAAAGCATCAGGTACGCATGTTGCGCGGTGTAAATTATAAAGCAATTACTGATGAAGGCTTATGGATTTCTCACGATGGGCATGACCAGCTGCTCCGTGTCGATACGATTGTAGTATGCGCTGGACAGGAATCAGTTAAAGATTTGATGCCACAGGGTGGAAAGAAAGTGCTGGCTAACTATCACATTATTGGAGGAGCAAAGCTGGCAGCAGAGCTTGATGCCAAGCGCGCTATTCGTGAAGGTGCTGAATTGGCTGCAAAGCTCTAACTAAATGATGAAACAATAGACATTTGACTATAAAGCACTAAAATTTTTCTTGAATAAAATGAAGAGGCTTTGTATTCTTAGCGGCATGGAAGCGTGGCAGAGCGGTTTAATGCACCGGTCTTGAAAACCGACGAGGGTTCACGCCCTCCGTGAGTTCGAATCTCACCGCTTCCGCCAGATATTTAAATAAGCCCTTGTATTTACAAGGGCTTATTTTTTTTAACTATAGGTTACTCCTCAACTTATTCTGTATCAGATTTTGGTTGTAAAAAGTGAAAACAGGATAATTTAAGACTGTGCGAAAAATTAATAGGCTGATTCAAATAATTTCTAAACTATTTAAAATTTTTCATATCATAATTAAGCATCTTAAAGAATATTTTGTCCTCAAATTTCTAAAATTTAAACAATCATTTAAAATTTTAAAAAACTATATTATTTAGTATAACTAGCAATACAAAATAGTTTGTCCATAAGCTCAGTAAAATGAGTCTTATTATTAATGTATTAGATACTAATGTTTTAAATATTTAAGTAATTTTTAAGGTTAACAGCTTAGAATTATTTAATTCTATAAGATAATTGATGAGGGTATTGACATTCATTTTTTAGAAGAAAAAAATATCTTTAAAAATTTAGATCAAGATAAAAGAAAAATAAATTAAAAAGTGATAGAGGAGCATTTTTTAATAGAAAAATAAAAACAGAGGTATAACCTATTACAGGTTCAAAACTTTCAGCAATCAATACAAAAGTTTAAGGGCAGTGAATTGAATCCATCTAAATTAATTTTTATAGGAAGGGTTATGATTTAAATAAATTAACTATTGTATCAATCATTAGCTATAAGAATCATGAATTATGTCTATAGGTCTAACTTTTCAGATAAACTAACTGATTAGTATTAAATAGGTCATTCAATTCAAAATACTTAGGGTATCCAATAATCTATAAAATGAGGAATAAGCTCACCTGACTTGAGTTTTCCTAAAAAAGTAAAAAGTACTCAAAACTGTATCAGCTTATTGGCCCAGAAAATTCATTAAAATTGAAATGAACTTAATTAATATTAAGACAGTAGGAGCTTCAGATCTCTAATTTTTTATGAAAAATCAATAAAAGCAAAAACAAGATAATAGTATTATTATTATTAAATTTTGTTTATTATCTGTCTGTTTTTTGTATGTATAAAAGATTACTTTAAAATTTAATAAAGAAATTATAGTTCTAGCTTGAAGCTTTAATGAAGAAGGAAATTATGAAAAAGGCTATATTAACATTATTGTGCATGGGTATTGTTCAAGTTAGCACTGCTGAAATCGTTAAAGTGAATGGGGAAGGGAGTGCACCTATCATTAAAAAAGACCTAAATAGTACACGTAACCAAGCATTCAATAATGCAAAAAAAGATGCAGTGATTACTTTGATTAAACGTATTAATGGCCCTCAAGCTATGAACGAAGCGAATCAATATTTAGATGATATTGTAAAACAAATCGATAACAGTTACGTGTTAAACCGAGGCAGTAATACCAATAGTAACAATGAGCTAGTTACCCAAGTTAGTCTTGAAATAGATGATCAGGAATTCCGTTTAATTCTCAATGATTTAGGACTAGCAAAGAAAAATAGCCGTACTAGTCCAATTATGATTGTAATGGATGAATATTTTGGGATACCGAAAAATAACTCAAAACCTGTTAAAGAGTTCACATCATATTTTTCTGATCGTAGCTATAACTATGATGAAGATGCTAGTTACAAAGCCAGTGAAAGTGCCAAAGCCAGTGCTTCAGATTATTATTCTTCAAAAGGTCGCTCATCTGCTGCATCAGGTTATGCTTATGATAATTACTATGGTGCAGGGGTTGGAGGATCTTCTCGTTCAGCAAGCCACAATAATTCAGGTAAATCCTCATCTTCAAGCAGCTATAATGCTAGCGAATCGGCTAAATACAGCCAATCCGAACGACAAAATGATATTCAAAGGTTTGTGAAATATGTGGAATATCAAACTCCAAGTACTAAAGCTGAGCGTGATAATCAAACCTTAAATTCAATTGCTAGTTCTGCATCACGCTATGATTTACGTTTGCTCGATTCTGACCGTTTTAGAAGTCAGTATTTGAATGGTCGGAGTATGTCGATTCAGCAATTGATGAGTGATACAGAGCTGAACAAACTTGTAATCGCTGCACGAAAAGAAAAAGCCGATTGGTTTATGGCGGGTAGCTCTTATATTTATGATCGTGGTCGTTCGAGTGCTACTGGGCAATTTGTCTGTGATGGTGCTGTTAGTTTTAAAATTTATTCAGTCGATGATTCAACTTTAATAGGTGGGGAAACTCGTACAGAATCTTCGACAGGTGCGACTACAGATTCTTGCCGTACGAATGTTGCTAAGAAACTTGGCGAATTAGCCGTTAGCCAAGTAGGGCCACAGATTCTGGGTTATGCAAAAAATCGCTCTATGTATGGTAAAGAAATTACCATTTTTGTGAAAAGTGTCTCTGGTAAAGTTTCTTCTCGTTTAGGAGATGATTTATACATTGCCTTAGATGAAATGGATGGTGCAAGAAATATCGATATTCGCACTCAGGATGGAAAATTGGTCGAAATGACTATGACCTATAAGAGTGAGAAACCTGTTAGTGCCGAATTGGCTAAAGCACTACGTAAAGTAAATCCAACTCTATCAAGTGCTGAGCGTTTACAAGCTGGCAATACGATTACACTTTGTATTGGTGGTACACAATGCAAATAAAGTTAAAAGCTTTATGTTTAGCTATGCCGATGCTTATTTCGTCATGGGCAAACGCGAATATTCAAATCTACCCATCGAAAGGAATTTTTGGTCTAGAGCAACCTTGTCGTAATGATCCTGGCAAATACGAAGCGAATGGGTCTTCAATTGTATGTGACTTCAGTCAAGCGATTGACAATGAAAGTATTCGTAAACAAGTTGAGCAACTTTTTGTACAAAGTTTAAAGCAAAGTTTCGATGAACAGATTGTCGATATCATTTCACAAAAAACGAAAAATCGCACTTATATCGCATCAATAGAAGTTTTGCGTGCAAGTGAATACATTGTGAGGAAGGATTCGACCGCCGAAATTTTTCTTCCAGTGACCTTAAGTCTAAAACTCACCAATGTGTTATCAGGAGAGGTTATATATAGTGACAGTAAAACCTTGTCACAACCAATTCAAGTACTTGCTACAGAGATTGATTCTAGCGTAACCAAAACAGCAATTAAGCAAAAATTTCAAAGTACTTTGTTGATGCTAACGCAACAAGTGACTCAAGAATTAAAATCAAAACTTAAAGTTTCTGAAATAGAAACTCAAGTGATTGATCAGTGGAAATCCTATCTTGTTTTAGATAAAGGCTTTAAGCAAGGGATTGCTGCACAAGATGAGCTCAGCTCAGCAGATGGTGATTTGATTCGTGTTGTGCATGCTGACAGTGATTATGCTGTGGCTGTACCAGTCTTGATGCAGAGCAGTAGTAAGCACTTTAGTAAAGTTTCAACCAATACACGACGGGCTATGAATAAGCCCAAAACTTTGGTGGTCGATGTGCTGACTTATCAAGGCGAATCGAAAGATTTAATAGAACAAATTTTTTCTGATGCAGTGGGTGAGCAAACCTCATTTACTCTAACACCAGTCAATCGACGTTATAGTGCGATGGCACAAAGTATTAGTGAGCAAACTGGATTAGCGCAAAGTGAAGACATTAACCAACGTGAATTACCTGAATTTTTCATTCGGATAAATGTCATCCCTGTAATTGCTTATCAGCAACAAATTGGAAAAATAACGCAGCAACAGGTTTTTCATAGTGAAGTCTTTGCCGAAATGATTGATCGTTCTGGTCGGGTAATATACTCCGCGCATGCGACCGATGATATCAAGGATGTGATTTCAGATGGAATGGGATTTTCTCTCGAGGCTCGTAAAGAAGTTGTATTGAAAAATGCACTTTTGAAATTAGGCCAACAATTTCAAAAAGGGATTCAATTTACTCGTTCTGATTTAAAAGTCTCTGGATCAAGTGATCAGAACATAGTTATTGATGATGCTGGCGAGCGCTTAAGTACAGGAATGAAAGTTCATGTTTATCACTCAGATAAAGCAGCAGGACGTAATATTTTAATTCCAACATGGGAAGCAACTGTTTTAGGGCGTCAAGGCACGAAAGTTAATGCACAATTAGATTTTCCAGTTAACAGTAGTGATCGGTTACCCGTACGTTCTGGAGACAGTGTTTTGCTAGATAGCTCTGCCCCAGTAGGAGACTCAAAGCAATTTCGTGTTTTATGTTTAGGGCTACATACTGAGCAAGTTGGTGAAATTCCATTTTATGGTTTTGGTCCATTGATTTATCACGCTTTTACCAGGCAATCGAAACGACCATTCTATGCGACAGGTTCAGGCTTTAAAGGACAGACTTTACTAAAAGACTCAGTGATTGCTATGACTGAAAATGCTGGGTTTAAAAAAGATATGAAAGTTAACTTTCATATTCCAACAGATGAATGTTTACAGCCAGTGCTTAAGCTCGAAGTTAAACAAGACAGTATTAGATGTAATGCAGACAAAAGTAATTGTGATGCCACATTAGTTATAGCTAGTGGTGCACGCAGATTTAACCAAAAGGCTGAAAAAATAGGGGCTTATGGTTTGCAACAAGAAATTGGATTGAAGGGTATCGAATATCAGCATCGTCATGAAATGTATAACATTCAGTTGTTTGAGGCTTTACCAAAAATTTTAAATCAAATCGTGCAAAAAGCCGATTCTTCACAATAGGGGTAACAGGATATGAAAAAAATTGCAATTGTTTTAGCTGTAACTGCTTCAATGGGTACATCAAGTATCTATGCAGGTTTCGGATCGTTGAGTAATCTTTCGTCATCATTATCTGAATCTATAACTGGCGTATCTTCTTCAAATATGGACCTCAATGGTTTTTTCACGCAAGCTAAAGCAACTAACGCAATGTTTATTCAGAGCCGTACGGCTTTAGCATCATTACTTGCAAGTAAACAGGACTCAGATGAATTAAAAATAAAACAAAAAATTTTGAAAACGACCTCTGATTTGAAAGAAAAAGAAGCGATTCAAAAACAAATTGTAGCACTGTCAAATACAGTTCTAGAAACTTCTCAAAAAGATGAAGAAGCAACAGTCGCTAAACTTTCAGCGCTAAATGTTGAGCAGAAGAAACATTTATTGAACTCTGCAACTAATTTTGCTATTGCAAGTTTAACTGCTCGTGAATTAGCTTTAGGGGCTAAACAAGTGAGCACCAACTTAATTTCAAACCCAACTGGCTTGACCAATACAGGAATGACTTTAATTGATGCTAAAGGCTTAGTTAATGATATAACTGGTATTGCTAAAAATTCGACTATGGCTTTAGTGGAATATCCTAAATTACTTAAAAAAGCAGGTATTGAATTTAAAGTGCCAACAAGTTCATCAGATAAGCCAAAAAATCTTGATAATATTTAAAAATATTTTTAAGTAAAATCTAGAATAAGTCAAAATTGTAAATGACTAAATATTTTTCTGAGCTAAAAGAGATTTCTTGGTAGTCTCTTTTAGTTTAATATTTTTAAATTTAGGGGGTTTTAATTTTTTTAATATTAAAAGGTTAAAATTTTTTAATCTGGTATGGGGCTTAATAAGTATAACTTTTATCATTAATTTGCTAGAATAATAGTTTATAAAATTTTTTGAAAAATAGATTTTTAATTTAAATTTTTTTGGATATATTATAGTTATTGGTTTGTATTAAGTTAATGATGGGTGTGATATAAATAAAATTATTGTTCTTATAAAATTGTATAATAATTATAGTATAGTTAAATTAATGTTATTAATTTTAAAATAGAAAATTAATTAATTTTAAAGAAATATAATTTTTGAATAAATAGTGTATTTTATAATTCTGAGTAAAGAAATAAAATATTTATTCTAAGTTAATTATTTTAAGTAATCGTAAATTATGGAATATAATGCAAATAAGAAAAATATATATTATACTAAAGTTAATTAAATATTTTTATATAAAATTTATGTTTTTCAAGTAATTTATGCTATAAATTTTACGCTCTGCCTAATTAATCTTATAACTTATTTTAGTATCTATGTGATGTATTATGCTTTTTAACTCCAATTTAATCTTTAAAAAGGTTATAGCTTTTTCAATTGTTGGTATATGTTCAAATCAGATTTTTGCTGCTTCTGAAACAGCTGAAAATACCCAAGGCTTTGAACTCAGTGGTAATATTACCCTTACCAGCGATTACCGTTTCCGTGGGATTACTCAAACCCAAACTGACCCAGCTATTCAGGGAACCGCAACTCTGACACATAAAAGTGGATTATATTTCAGTGCTTTTGCCTCGAATGTAGATTATGGTACTGCAGACCCTCATATGGAACTTGATCCATCAATTGGCTATAGCACGCCTCTCAAATTATCAAGTTCAGTACCTGTAACTTTAGATATAGGTGCAAGTTACTATAATTATATTAGTGGTAATGAGGGTGATTATGCAGAGTTATATGCCAGACTTATTCTTGAACGTATATTAATAAATGATGACAGTCTATTAACAAGTCTGAGCTATACCAATGACTATGCAGGTCAAGACAAGAATAGCTGGAATGCTACGCTAGGGTATGCTGTACCGCTTGCCCAGACTAATTTCGGTGCGGTGGCCAGTATTGGCTATACCACTGTAGATGACTATGATTTTAATCAGCAAGGTGAAAATAGTTATTTCGACTATAAAGCTGGCCTGACTTATAATTTCGCTTCTTTCCCTGATGCAAGCGCAGAACTTGCTGTAGTGGGTACTAATCTGGATACAGATGCGTTAGATCATGCTGGCAAGCGCGGTGTAGATACTGGCGCAGTATTTACCCTTACCAAAGCTTTTTAAGATGCGATAAGCTCAAAAGTATGACTGCGTACTTTTGAGCTTTATTTTTAGTAATCTGGCTATAAATATATTAATAAAAAATGGTTTATATGAGTTAGATTATTCTCCAGGATATTCATTTTAATAAATATAGAATAATATTAAATTATTGTTTTTATTTTATTTTTAAAAGTGTGCGTAGGAATTAGAATTTACGCAAAATTTACGCCCTTTAGTGCTTTATCAATAGAAAATTTACGGTACCCTTTTTCATACTTGATAGTGGAATTTTCCAATGATCAAGGTTCGAAAAATGTTTACCCAATTTGCAGATGATGCGTACATGAGAATAAGTCATCATGGGGACGCGTTATTAAATAAGAAAAAATACCAGATGCTCTTTCTGTCTTCTAATTTATTGAAATAGGGGAAAGAGGCATGTTGGAATTCTTTTTATTGATCGCGCTGGTAGTAATTTTTGCTTTTCCTTTGGGGAAATATCTATCAGACGTGATGCAATATCACAAAATGAGAAGTGACATCCTGTTTAGCTGGATAGAAAAACCTGTTTACGCCGTACTGGGCACCCAGCCTCAACAGGAAATGAGTGCCAGAACCTATATATTGAGCTTTGTCTTAAGTTGTTTTGTTGTAGGCATGCTGGTCTGGATACTCTTTATGGTACAGGCATGGCTACCACTTAATCCAAACCATGCACCTAGTATGTCATGGGACCTGGCTTTACACACCATGATTTCTTTCCTGACTAATACTAACCAGCAGCATTATTCTGGTCAGACACAGCTATCTTATTTGTCACAAATGGTCGGTATTGTGGGCTTGCAGATAATTACACCTATGATGGGGCTGGCTATGGTAGTTGCTACCTTGCGTGCGTTGTTTAATCTGAAACAGCCAGGACCTATCGAATGTGATAACAGTTCAGCGCTGGCCAGACTAAATGTAGGAAATTACTGGGCAGATGTAATTCGGCCAACATTCCGTTTTTTAATTCCACTCTGTCTACTCTGGTCGCTGCTGCTGAACAGTCAGGGTGTACCTTCGACTTTTGAGGGCGGGCCAGAGGTTCAGGTAGTTCAACCTAATGCTGAACTTTCCACTCAGAAAATTCCATTAGGGCCTGTGGCACCGATGGTGGCAATTAAACAGCTTGGTAGTAATGGCGGCGGCTGGTATGGGCCAAACAGTAGTGTGCCCTTAGAAAATCCGACACCACTTTCCAATTTTCTGGAAATGTTGGCAATCTTGCTTATTCCAGTTTCTATTATTGTCATGCTGGGTTTTTTGACCAGACGTCCAAAATTTGCAGGCTTTGTATTTGGTTCAATGCTGCTGATGTCAGTCATCTCGGCGACTGGTGCAATCTGGTCAGAGAGCTTATCTGATACAGCCACAAATATCTCATCAATGGAAGGTAAAGAAGTCCGTTTTGCTGAGAGTTCTTCGGCACTCTGGGCTGCTGTGACAACGCAGGTAAATAATGGTTCTGTCAATATGATGCATGATTCATCCGCACCATTGACCGGACTGGTTGCATTGTCAAACATGTTGATCAATGCCATCTGGGGTGGAATTGGCTGTGGCTTACAGCAGTTTCTGGTCTATCTGTTCCTGGCGGTATTTATTGCCGGGCTGATGACAGGTCGTACACCAGAGCTATTCGGCCGAAAAGTGGAAGCACCTGAAATCAGATTACTGGCTGTAGTTATTCTTATTCAGCCAGCAGTTATTTTACTGTTCACTGCAATAAGCCTGTTCTTTCCTGAACTTACTGGTAACAGTAATCCCGGGAGCCATGCAATCAGCCAGGTATTTTATGAATATGTTTCGGCCTTTGCCAATAATGGTTCTGGGTTTGAAGGACTGGCTGATAATACTGTCTGGTGGAATATCAGCTGTAGTATTGCGCTGCTGGCAGGCCGCTTTCCGGCACTGATTATTCCTTTACTGATTGCTGCCCGTCTGGCAGTTAAACGGCAGGCGCCTGAAAGTGCAGGCAGTCTGAAAGTAGAAACGCCCACATTTGCCTTAACACTGATTGCCATTGTGGTCGTGCTAACTCTTTTACAATTCATGCCTGTCTTGGTCTTGGGACCCATTGCTGACCATTTACTACTGGTTCAGGGCTAAGGGGAAAATAATGAAATCTGTGAATCAAACACAAAAAGTTCCTGCTCTATACCAGAGCGCTGCTTGGAAAAATGCCTTTATTAAACTGCTCCCACAGCACATGATTAAAAATCCGGTAATGGCAGTGGTATGGCTGGGAACCTTGATTACATTGTTCAGTACAGTGTTCGGACAGACCCAGCTGTTTTTTGGGATGGCTGTTACTTTTATTCTTTTTATTACGGTCTTATTTGCCAATTATGCAGAAGCTGTAGCAGAGGCCAAAGGACGCGGGCAGGCAGCTTCCCTGCGGCAAGCTCGTCAGAACCTCACGGCCCGACGTTTAAAAACCTTGCAGGATAAGGACGGCGAACAGATTGCTGCTACCGTACTGGCTCTAAATGATTTAATAGAAATCCGGGCAGGGGAGCTGATTCCTGCAGACGGTGAAATTGTGTATGGTTTTGCCACGATTAATGAAGCTGCGGTTACTGGCGAATCTGCACCCGTACTGCGTGAAGCAGGGACGGACCGTTCTGGTGTGATCGGAGGAACCAAAGTTCTGACTGACCGCATTATTGTACAGGTCACTGCTGAAACTGGACATAGTTTCCTGGACCGGATGATTGCACTGGTTGAGGGCTCAAACCGCCAGAAAACTCCCAATGAGATTGCTCTGGGGATTTTATTGACGGTTATGACCCTAACCTTTGTGCTGGTGGTAGCAACCCTGCCAGTCATAGCCGGATCTCTGGGTATTACTCTTGATCCGATTGTACTGGTGGCCTTACTGGTCTGCCTGATTCCGACAACGATTGGCGGTTTATTGCCTGCCATTGGTATTGCTGGCATGAACCGCGCATTAAAAGCCAATCTGATTGCCAAATCTGGCAAGGCGGTTGAAGTAGCGGGAGATGTCGATGTGCTATTACTGGATAAAACCGGAACCATTACTTATGGAGACCGTCAGGCAACTGCATTTTATCCACTAACTGGCGTAACACCATCTGAGCTACGTCAGGCAGCAGTATTAACATCATTTGCTGACCCTACACCAGAAGGTAAATCTGTGGTGTCTCTGGCAAAAGAACTGGGCGAGCATGTGCACCAGCCAGAACAGGCCGAATTTATTGCTTTCAATGCCGCCAGCCGTATTTCTGGGATTAATCTGGAAACTGGCCAGCAAGTCCGCAAAGGAGCCATAGATGCAATCTTGAAATTTACCTCTCAGTCTCTTGAAAATAATCCTGAACTGAAAACACGGGTAGAGCAGGTAGCCTCCAAAGGTGCAACGCCACTGGTAGTCAGTTTAAACCAGAATATTCTTGGAGTGATTGAACTGTCTGATGTGGTCAAACCCAGCATTAAAGAAAAATTTGCACGCCTGAGAGAGATGGGAATCAGGACCGTTATGATTACCGGTGATAATCCTCTGACTGCGGCTGCAATTGCAGCTGAAGCTGGCGTAGATGACTATATCGCCGAGGCTAAACCAGAAGACAAACTGGCCTGTATTCGCCGCGAGCAGCAAAATGGTCATCTTGTGGCAATGGTAGGGGATGGTACTAATGATGCACCGGCATTGGCACAAGCCGACATTGGTCTGGCTATGAATTCTGGAACTCAGGCTGCTAAAGAGGCCGGTAATATGGTAGATCTGGATTCAGATCCGACCAAACTGCTGGCAGTGGTTGAGATTGGGAAACAGCAGCTAATTACCCGCGGTGCATTGACAACTTTCTCGCTGGCAAATGACATCTCTAAATACTTTGCAATATTACCGGCTTTATTTGTATTGGCTATTCCACAAATGCAAGTACTCAATGTCATGCAACTCGCCAGTTCGGAAAATGCCATTCTTTCTGCACTGATCTTTAATGCCATTATTATTCCATTACTGATTCCACTAGCATTGCGCGGTGTCAAATTTACGCCTTCCACTTCAACTCAGCTATTACGCCGAAATATGCTGATTTATGGCGTGGGGGGAGTCATATTGCCTTTTGTTGCTATTAAGGGCATTGACCTGATTGTCAGCCTGATTATGGGTGTTTAAGGAGAATCATATGCAAATATTAACTCAGCCTGTTACACAGCCAGCCATGAGTGCTTTAATCAGGCCAGCAATCGGTTTAAGCCTGTTCGCCTTAGTAGTATGCGGGTTTGGTTATAGTGCGATTGCAACAAAGATCGGACAAGCAATTTTTCCAGAGCAGGCTCATGGCAGCCTGATTAAATATGAAGGCAAGGTTGTTGGTTCTAAACTGGTGGCGCAGCCTTTTACTGCTCCTTCTTATTTCCATTCACGGCCATCAGTGGCCAATTATGACCCCATGGCGCTGGCGGGGAGTAATTTGGCCAGAACCAATCCCGAACTTCAGAAAGTGATCGCTGAACGTATTGTTCAGGTTGCCAGCCTTGAAGCAATTCAGCCAGATCAGATCCCTAAAGATCTGGTCACTGCTTCAGGAAGCGGGATTGACCCTGAAATTAGCGTACAGGCAGCTCTCATACAGGTAAAGCGTATTGCTGAACAGCATAGTATGCCTGAACAGCAGGTGAGGGAACTTGTCCTTAAATACGCCCAGCAGCCAACATTTGGAGTGTTAGGTTCAAACCGGGTAAATGTACTGGAGTTGAATCTTGCACTTGATCAGCTAAAACGAAAATAAGTTTTCAAGATTTCATTTATACTGAAATATGCACGTTCAGGATCATCAATACCTTGCTCAAGAGATAGATGATCCTCTGTTTTAAGAATGAAAAATGACAAATATACAAACAAATAAGGCCGATATACTGTTACAGCAGGTCAAGCGTCATCAGACGGGGCACATGACAATTTTTCTGGGCGCAGCACCAGGAGTGGGAAAAACTTTTGCCATGCTGTCACGTGCGCATGAGCTATATGGACAGGGCCAGAATGTAGCAATTGGTTATATTGAAACTCATGGGCGTCCGGAAACTGAGGAGCTGGTTGCCGGCCTGCCTGTGATTCCAAGAAAGATAGTTGAATACAAAAACCATAATCTTGAAGAGATGGATCTGGACAGTATTTTACAGATCCATCCAGACATTGTACTGGTAGATGAATTGGCGCACCAGAATATACCCGGGAGCCGCCATAAAAAACGCTGGCAGGATATTAATGAGCTTCTTGATGCCGGTATCGATGTTTTTACCACCATGAATATTCAGCATCTGGAAAGCTTGAACGATGTCATATTCCAGATTACGGGAATACGGGTAAAAGAAACCGTACCAGATCAGATTTTTGAGCGTATCCGTGATATACGCCTCATCGACTTGCCGGTAAATGAGCTGCTAGAGCGCTTAAATCAGGGTAAAGTTTATGTACCTGATCAGGCGGCGCATGCCTTAAAAAGCTTTTTTAATATTGCCAACCTGACAGCATTACGTGAACTGGCCATACAGACGGTGGCCCATCATATTGATATAGACGCACGGGAGCAGTTTGATGTAAAGGGTCTTTCGCTAACGCCCCTGAATAATCATGTGTTAATCATGATTCAGGGTAACCAGAACTCTGAAGCATTGGTACGGATAGGAAGCCGTATTGCCGAACGCCGTAATGCAAAATGGACTGTAGCCGCATTTTTAACTACAGCATCCGGTCATAACCCGATCTCATTTGAAACTCACAGTACAGGCAGGGAAATTGAGCGGGCGCTTCATCTGGCACGGCAGCTAGGGGGAATGACTGATATTTTATATGGAAAAAACTATGCAGGGTCACTGTATAATTTTGCCTGTGAACGGGGAATTTCAACACTGGTACTAGAACAGGAAAGTCGGCCGCTATTTTACAGCTGGTTAAGGCCGCCCTTAGCCCATCAGCTGTTAAAATATCAACCCGCATTTGAACTGAGTATTGTTCCGGTTCAGCAAGGTAAGCCGCAAGCCTACCGTTTTAACAGGCAAAATTATGTCTTAAATTTAAAAGAACTGATTTTTGTACTGATCACAACGATAACTAGTATTCTGATTGCAAAACTAAGTGTGCAATACTTAAAAGTTGAAGAGCTATCACTGATTTTTATTACTGCGGTTATTTTTGTTGCAGCCAATACCCGAATGACTGCTGCCATGCTTGCAGCTATTCTTTTTTTCTTTGCCTATAACTTTTTCTTTATTCCACCGACATTAACTTTCCAGATTTCGGCTCATAAAAGTGTGGTCACTGTAGTGGCGTTTCTGGCAGCAGCACTTATTGCGGGCCGTTTGGCATCACGCTTGCGTGAACAGGTGGTCGCCCTAAGATCGGCAAACAGCTATAACAGTATTATGCAGGATTTGGGGCAGAAACTCTCTGTTGCGGTTGACCTGCAGCAAGTAATTGAAATCGGACAGAACAGTCTGGAAAAAAGTTTAAATGTTCAGGTCTGGTTTAAGCTGAGTGATGAAACAGCATTAAGCTCAGATGAAAATCTGCTGACCGAAAAAGAAAAAATTTCGGCAAACTGGACATTGAAGAATCACCAGCCTTCCGGGCGTTTTACCCAGACTTTGAGTGAAAGTGCTTGGTGGTTTCTGCCTTTATTGGCTTCGAAAGAATGTATAGGTGTTATCGGGCTCAATATTTCAGAAAATCAGAGGGAAATGAATATTGAACAAAGACGTCTGGCTGAAGCTATGGTGGAATATATTACCCAAGCTATTACCAGGACGCAGCTCAGCAAGGAACTGGAATATGCCAATATCAGCTCTGAAACTGAAAAACTTCGTTCAGCTTTACTTTCTTCGGTGTCTCACGACCTGCGCTCACCTTTGGCTGCTATGATAGGAGCAGCAGATACCATTGCTACTTACAAGTCTACTATGACCGAAGAAGACCAGCTTACTTTACTCGAGACCATAGGGCTGGAAGGAGAACGTCTAGACCGTTATATACAGAATTTGCTGGACATGACCCGACTGGGCTATCAGGGGTTGAAACTGACGCGTGACTGGATTGAGGTCAATGAACTGGTGGATACAGCAACCAGACGCTTAAAACGTTATAAACCTGTAGTTGAATTTAATATTCAACGCCTGCCGCAAGAGCTGAAAATTTATGTACATCCTGCGCTGATTGAACAGGCATTATTTAATGTGCTGGAAAATGCTGCCAAATTTAATCCTGAAGATCAGCCAATTGATATTATTCTTTCACAACCTGATACCGCACATATCCAGTTTGATATTAGTGACCAAGGTAAAGGTATCGATATTGCTGACCGAGAAAAAATTTTTGATATGTTCTATACCATGCATGGCGACCGTAATCCTACTGGGACAGGCTTGGGACTGGCGATTGTTAAAGCCATTATCTCCGCACATATAGGAAGTATTAAGGCGCAGATTGGTCTCAAAAATAAAGGTACCAATATTCAGATTGTTTTACCTGTTCATATTTCACAAGATTAAAAGGCAATAACTGTGAATATACACCCAGCAGAAACCAGAATCGTAGTGATTGATGATGAGCCGCAAATCCGGAAATTTTTAGGAATCGCATTAAGGTCGGAGGGCTACCAGACCCAGCTATTTGGCACCGCTATGCAGGGACTGGAATATCTCTCTTCCCAAAGTGCGCAACTGGTTATTCTGGATCTGGGCCTCCCTGATCTGGATGGTCAGGACATATTGAAAGAACTCAGGTCCTGGAGTGAAATTCCAGTTATTGTGCTGTCGGTACGCTCAGATGAACAAGAAAAGGTGACCTTGCTGGATGCCGGAGCCAATGACTATGTAACCAAACCGTTTAGCGTTCAAGAGCTCATGGCCAGGATACGTGTGGTCTTGAGGAGCAGGCTAAACCAGACTGAAACCCATGACTATGACGATGGTTATCTAAAAATCAATTTTGTACAGAGACAGACCTATATCAACAGCCAGGCGGTTGCTCTTACCCGAAAAGAATTTCATCTGCTCTCATTACTGGCTAGAAATCGGGGGCAGTTACTGACTCAACCACAAATTTTAAAGGAGCTATGGGGACCTACCCATCAGGAAGATACACATTATCTTAGAATACTGGTGGCTAAGCTTAGAAATAAACTAGGCGAAGATGCAATTCATCCTCAATATATTATCACTGAACCTGGGGTTGGGCTGCGTTTTCTGGGCAAATAAAATTTCTCAGCACTTATTTTTTAATTAGCTGAATTTTATTTATATAAATAAAAAGCTAATAGGTATATTAGCTTTTTAAACTTGATATTTGGAGTATTAACTATAATTAAAATTAAATATCCCAGTTTTGTTCGGTTTCAGTAATCTGGTTATAAACATTATAATATTCAGCAGATTTTACTGTACACCATACCTCTATAAATTCTTTACCTAAATATTTTTTTAATACCGGATTGTTCTTAAGAAGATTTAATGCCTCGAGCTGATACTTGGGTAAATTAATATGCTCATGTTTTGATTTCGCAAGATGGACTGGCTGCGGAGTATCTAACTGGTGTTCTAAACCATGTAAGGTAGCAATCAGTATGACAGCAATAGCCAGATAAGGATTACAGTCTGCGCCAGCTACACGGTATTCTAGACGCTGATTTTCCTGATCGGAGCAAGGTATACGGATGGCAACATTGCGGTTATTAATTCCCCAGTTTGCTTCCAGTGAAACATGATGACCAAGTGTAAATCTGCGGTAGGAATTAATGTTGGGGGCTAATATAGCCATTGATGCAGGCATTAGCTGAATCATGCCACTAATCGTTTTTAACAACATTTTTGATGGTGTGGACAGATCATTTGAGCTAAACAGATTTTGCATGGAAGCATTGCACAAGCTCATATGAAAGTGCATACCGCTACCCGCTTTTAGCAGGGTGGGCTTGGCAAGAAAGCTGGCATGCAGCTGATGTTTTCTGGCCACCTGCTTGATAATACGTTTTAACGCCATGATTTGATCGCATAACCGTAAAATATTCGAAGTATGCTGAATATTGATTTCATACTGACCAGAGGCCGCTTCTGCAACAATACCGATCATTTCAATAGATTGTAAACGTGCAATCTGCTCTACTTCTTCAAGTACATACTGATAGTCGTCAGGCGTATTCAGGTCAAAACACTGACTTGATAAAACCTCATCTTCCCCATCTGCATTTTGCTTGTAGAGATAGAACTCGAGCTCAGCCGACATCACCGGATAATAGTCCTGCTGATGAAGCTGAGCGATAATATGGCTTAAAAGATTGCGGGGTTCATATTTACAGCCCTCACCATTTTCATCTTGCATGGTCAGATAAAGCTGTGCATGTGTCTCAGGCTGAATAGCGCAAGGTTGTAATGTACCGGAAATCGGTATGCAGAGCATATCAGGCTCACCGATTGACTTTCCGAGACCTGTTTCCTCAACCACTTTGCCATCTAGATCCATAGCATAGACAGACAAGGGAAAATAGCAGCCTTTATAAATCTTCTTCAAACTTTGAACATCAATCTGTTTGCCACGGACATGTCCGTTCAGATCATGCAGGCAGATATCAATATGTCGGGTAAGGGGATATTGGCTTAAATATTCATTGACTTCGCTGGAAAATAAATCTTCTGGATGATCAATATTTAAATATTCTGGTCTCTTGTTGAGTAAATTCTCTTTAATTTTAATAAAAGGATTTAGATCTTTTTCTTGGGTTGGAACGCTAATACTACTCATGCTTAGAACCTTTTTTATAAGGATAAGAAAATAGTAGATGAGTACAAAAAATTATTACGTAAAGAGTTCGTAATTTTTTAGATTGTAAGCGTTTAAAAATAATAAATTCATTTTTTTATATAATTCTATTGATGTAATTAAATAATTTATTTATATAAGGAATTAAAGCGTAGATATCATTTTTACTATAAAAAAGTATATGTTTTAATTAAATCAAATATAAAAATAATTACCTTAAAATACATTTAAGATCTGAAAATCTCTATTGGGATAGCTAGAAGTTCTATCCTCACTACTGCTTAATAAAAAAACAGGATGGATTGTGATCCAGCTCATCTCGGTTGATAATAATATTTTAATGCCCGGATGACTGAAGATGAAGATCGTAGCAGATGAGAATCTTGCTTTTACAGACTACTTTTTTTCAGATTTTGCTGAAATTGACCATCGTGCTGGCCGTAGCCTCATGCATGAGGATGTGAAGGATGCGGATGCTTTACTGGTACGTTCTGTAACACGTGTCAATCAGCAGCTTATTGAAAATACAAAATTAAAATTTGTTGGTAGTGCTACAATCGGAACAGATCATCTGGATATTCCTGCTTTAGAAAAGCAGCAGATTAGCTGGTCAAATGCAGCGGGCTGTAATGCACAGGCCGTTGCTGAATATGTAATTACGGCATTGCTGTATTTAAAACCAGAGTTACTGGATGCTGGAAAACAGTTTACCTTGGGGATTATTGGTCTGGGTAATGTCGGTTCACGGCTGGCTTATATGGCAGAACTGCTAGACTGGCAAGTAATCGGTTATGATCCTCTGGTTAATCACTTGGCGGTTACACAGGTTCCATTGCACGAGTTGCTGGTTTCAGCGGACGCAGTTTCTCTCCATGTACCATTAACTAAAACAGGGCATTATCCTACTCATCATTTAATTAATGCCGAAACTTTGGCTCTTATGAAAACTCAGGCAATTCTGGTGAACTCGGCAAGAGGACCAGTTATTGAAGAGCAGTCTTTAATCCATGATATACAAACCACACATCGTCTGGTGGTATTGGATGTATTTGAACATGAACCCGTGATCTCTGAAGAGCTCCTAAAATGGGTAAGGCTGGTTACACCGCATATTGCTGGTTATAGTCTGGAAGGAAAAGCCAGAGGGACACAAATGATTTATGAAGCTTTCTGTGAAAAATTTGGTTTTATGGCCAGCAAGACTTTTATAAGCCAGTTACCCGTATGCGAACAATATTTTACTGAACAGACAGATATTAAAACTGTTCTCAAAACTTGTCTCGGCAAAATTTATGATATAGCGCGAGATGACCAAAATTTACGTGCCTGTCTAAAGAACGGCAGGATTGATCAGCAGGCTTTTGATCACTTGCGTAAGACTTACCCACTGCGCCGTGAATGGTCTGCGCATGGGGGGCCTCAGGCATGAAACATAGTTATCAGCCCACCTGTACATTAGAAGTAATGCGGGCACGTGCTACCATGTACACCCAGATTCGTCAGTTCTTCGCTGAACGGAATGTGCTGGAAGTTGAAACACCTGTACTTTCACAGGCTGGAGTCACTGATGTACATCTTGCGTCTGTATCAGCGCAGCGCCATGTAGAAGGGAAGTTGCAGATACATTATTTGCAGACATCGCCCGAGTTTGCCATGAAGCGGCTGTTGGCGAGTGGAAGCGGTCCGATTTACCAGATCTGCAAGGTGTTTCGTGATGATGAGCATGGCCGCAAACATAATAGTGAATTTACCATGCTGGAATGGTACCGGCCAGGTTTTAGTCTTCTTGATTTGATGCATGAAACCACAGCGCTTTTAAATATATGTCTGGCGCAACGTTTTGGTGAAATGCGCCCGGTGGTAATAAGTTATAAATATGCATTTCAAGATCATCTGGATATTAATCCATTACAAGCTTCTGTAAAAAACCTGAAAGATACTGCCAACCGTTTAGGCATAAACCTGGATTTAGGTGATGACCGGCTTGCCTATATTGATCTGCTATTCTCACATTTCGTCGAGCCAAGTTTAGGCTTTGATGCACCCGTATTTCTTACCGATTTTCCACCAGAGCTAGCTTCTCTGGCCAAAGTGAAAACTGATGAGGATGGGGAACAGGTAGCGGCCCGTTTTGAGCTTTATATTGAAGGACTGGAATTGGCTAATGCCTATGATGAGCTAATTGATAGCAAAGTGTTGCGGGAACGCTTTGAAGCTGACAATACAGAACGAGGTACACTTGGCCTACCTATCATGCCAATAGATGAAAATTTATTGTCCGCTCTACAGTATATGCCGGAATGTTCAGGAATTGCCTTGGGAATTGATCGCTTATTAATGATAGCAACCCGACAGATGCGGCTGGAAAATGTCATTACATTTCCTGCACAGATTGCTTGAGTTTAAAACAAAAAAACCGCTCGAAAAAGCGGTTTTTTTATGAGCAAAGGCAATTAGTCTTGCTGAATGCCTGCAACTACCCAGTCTTGCTGAGAACCAGCAGGTTTAACAAAATGCCAGGTTTCAGAGAAAGGTTGTGGCAGACTGTTTAAGTCTTCACTCACTGTACCTGTAAACCGTACACTGACCACATACTGGCCATTCTCAGTTCCACTGTCGACTACCATAGCATTTAGGTTACTGAATTCGGCAACATCTTGGTCCTGATTGGCCATAATGTCACTACGCATTGCATTATAAAGTTCCGGAGTTAAATAACGACGGATCTCTTCAATATTACTCGCCGTATTCATTGACTGAATATGGTTGAAACGTTGACGCGCAATACGCAAGAATGCTGCCGGTTCAGTGCCATCTGGTAACTGTTGGCCACTATTCGTGTAAGCCGTACCAAATGGCGCATTATTTGCCGTGTTCGCTGCAGTTGAACTGCCGCCAACTGACTGACCGAAAATATTGGTATTGTCTTGAGTACGCGGTGCTGCATTATGCTGGCCAAATGGTGATGGATTTGGTCCAGCTGAGTTTGGTGCATACGGATTGTTAGTAGCTAGTTTTTTTTTTGCTCCGAATTTACGGAATACAAAAAATGCAACTGCGGCTGCAAGCAAAACCCAGAGCCAGCCAGGAATACCGCCTTTCTCTTGTTCAGCCTGTTGCTGTGCAGCCAGTTCCTGATCATTTGCCGCTGTCTGTGCATTTGGGTTGGTATTGTTGTCATCTGCTAAAGCATTCGCTGCTACTGCACCTACTGCAGCACCTGCTACACCTGCAGCAACCATTGAACCTACACCCGGACCAGAACGCTGAGGCGCAGTTGCAGGCTGTTGAACCGGAGCTGCCTGACGAGGCTGTTGATAAGACTGGGTAGGTGCCGCAGAACGTGACATACCCATACTCTTACCACCGCCGGCACGTTTTGCTTCAGCCAAAGGTGACATAACCAAGGCCGCCATTAAAATACCGGCCATCAAGCCACGCTGGTGTACTTCCATCAAAATTTCCTATATCTAAACGATTTCGATATGTTATTTATGCCGGCTTTTATATAGAAATTCAATGCTAGATCGGTATTTTTTCAAATTAAATGATTACCATATATTAAGACAGTTCATCACTCAGCTGTAGCGCTTCGCTTAAAGCCTCATGTAACCGGGCCACCGCAATCACCTGAACACCAGGTACCGGTTTCTGTGGTGCATTGGCTCGAGGTAAAATTACGTACTTAAACCCATGTTTGGCTGCTTCTTTAAGACGCTCCTGACCATTGGGAACTGGACGGATTTCCCCAGACAAGCCGACTTCGCCAAATACAGCCAGTTGTTGGGGAAGAGCTTTACCACGTAAACTCGACGCACATGCCAGAAGTACTGCCAGGTCAGAACCTGTTTCAGTAATTTTTAAACCGCCCACTACATTCACATAAACATCCTGTCCCGAAGTTTGTACACCGCCGTGCCTGTGCATTACTGCCAGCAGCATATTTAAACGGTTCTGCTCGAGACCCAGAGCAACCCGCCGTGGCTGCCCATGAGCGTCGTCGACCAAAGCCTGTACCTCGACCAATAAAGGTCGGGTGCCCTCACGGCTAATCATAACAATTGATCCAGGAATAGCTTCATCGTAACGGCTCAAGAAAATTGCAGAGGGGTTGGCTACTTCCCGCAGGCCTTTATCTGTCATCCCGAATACGCCCAGCTCATTGACAGCACCGAAACGGTTTTTGACTGCACGAATCATGCGGTAACGTGAATCTGACTGACCTTCAAAATACAGTACGCAGTCGACCATATGTTCAAGTACACGAGGCCCGGCCAATGCGCCTTCTTTAGTCACATGACCAACCAAAAATAATGCTGTTCCACTATTTTTAGCAAAACGAGTCAATAAGGCAGCTGATTCACGGATTTGCGAGACACCGCCTGGGGCAGACTGCAAGGTCTCAGTGTATAAAGTTTGGATAGAATCAAGAATGGCAACCGCCGGGCGCTCATGGGCAAGAACTTCACAAATTCTTTCAACACATGTTTCAGCCATAACCTTTAGCCGGTCAGTCGGCAGGTCTAGACGCTGAGCGCGTAACGCAACCTGCGAAAGTGATTCTTCACCTGTAACGTAGAGCGCAGCGCTGTTCGCACTTGCCATGTGCGTCGCGGTCTGTAACAAAATAGTAGATTTTCCAATACCCGGATCACCACCGATCAGGACGACAGAGCCTGTAACCAGACCCCCACCGAGGACTCGGTCGAACTCACCAATACCAGTCGGCAGGCGCGTTTCATGAGAGACCGAGACCTTGTTTAAAGTCGTGATATTGGCAGCTTGTCCGGCATAGCCGCCTCCTAAATTCGGTTTGGCACGGTGACTCACGGCAGGTTCTACCACAACTTCTGTCAGGCTGTTCCATTCGCCACATTCTGAGCATTGACCTGCCCATTTTGAATGGTCTGCTCCACACTGTTCGCAGCGATAAACCGTTTTTGCTTTAGCCATAATCGAAATATATAACCTTTGGAAAAGGGTTCTATTGTAGAGATAAAGCTGCTGAAACGGAAAGCTTCGTACATATAGAACGTTAGATCATGTCGTCAGAAAGCAATTTATATATTCTTCAGAACTATAAGGATTCTACCCAAGTGGGGCACAAAGAAGTTGTCTTATAGGATGTCTGGCAATAGGAGTGTTTGATATACGAAATAGCAGTAAATTTTTCCCATCATTATGTTAGGAAAAACACAATAATTAGTCGAAGTGATTTAAAGTTATTTTTTAATGAAAATACAAGGATAATTTATATATAACTATTTAATTAATATAGTAAATTTAAAAAAAGACTATTAAATATTATATGAAATTTAAACTATATGAAAAAATAAAATCAATTCTTTGGTTAATTAATGTTCAAAAGAATGTTGCCGAGTGAAAAATAATTTTTGTTTTAGATGAGTTTTGAGCTAAGTTTGTTGCAAAATGTTTTAAGAAGAAATCAAAAATGTCTAACCAAATGCATAGCTCTATTCCAGAAGAGGAGGGAGAGCTAAAACGGAGTTTATCGAACCGTCACCTGCAGCTGATCGCCATTGGCGGTGCTATTGGTACCGGTTTATTCATGGGATCAGGGAAAACGATCAGTTTGGCAGGACCATCCATTTTATTCATTTATATGATCATCGGGGTAATGGTCTTTTTAGTGATGCGTGCATTAGGAGAACTGCTACTTTCTAATCTGCACTATAAATCATTTATTGATTTTTCTGCTGATCTGATCGGTCCTTGGGCAGGTTATTTTGTTGGCTGGACTTACTGGCTATGCTGGATCACTATAGGGATTGCTGATTTATCCGCAATTATTTACTACCTGCAATTCTTTAATAATGGCCTACCTTTTACACCATTAGAAGGTGTATTGATCAGTATTGCGTCAATTGTCTTTATTATGGGGCTGAATCTGGTTACCGTAAAACTGTTTGGCGAGATGGAATTCTGGTTTGCCCTGATCAAGATTATTGCCATTGTAGTACTGATTGCCGTAGGTCTGTGGATGATCTTTACTGGCTTTACTTCAACAGCAGGTGAAGTAGCTTCCTTTACTAACTTGTGGTCACATGATGGTCTATTCCCCACAGGGATGAGCGGTTTCCTGGCAGGCTTCCAGATTGCAATTTTTGCCTTTGTTGGCGTGGAGCTGGTCGGTACAACAGCTGCTGAAACTAAAGACCCGGAGCGTAATTTACCTAAAGCGGTTAATTCAATTCCAATACGGATTATTATTTTCTATGTGCTGGCGCTATTGATTGTCATGTCAGTTACTCCTTGGAATAAGATTGATCCTAATATCAGCCCGTTTGTAAACCTGTTCAGTCAAGCAGGCGTAGCAGCAGCTGCAATTATTATGAACCTCGTAGTGCTGTCTTCGGTCATGTCATCAATGAACAGTGGTGTGTTTTCAACCAGCCGGATGCTATTTGGCCTGTCCCGTGAAGCTCAGGCACCACGCTGGTTTGGTAAACTGACATCACGCGCTATTCCGGCAAATGCCTTGTATTTCTCAGCTGTCTGTCTGTTGTTGGGAGCTGCTCTACAGTATTTTGTTCCAAACGCAGTTCAGGCATTTACGCTGGCAACAACCTTGTCAACTATTCTGTTCATCTGTGTCTGGATCATCATTATGTGGAGTTATATTAACTACCGCAAACAGCGTCCGGAATTGCATGCCAAGTCAATTTTCAAATTGCCAGGTGGAGTATTTACCTGCTGGGTGGTCATTATTTTCTTTATTGGGATGGTTTATGTATTGTCCTTGGAAGCAGATACATTCCAGGCGCTCAAGGTTAGCCCGTTGTGGCTGATTATTCTGGCCATTGGCTACTTCTTTACTAAAAGCAAGAAATCATAATTTGCAGTAACTGTTAAAAAACGTCAGTTTAGAACTGGCGTTTTTTTTCATCTCGCTTTAATCTCTATAGCCTGAAACACTATGGTCAAAATATTGATCACAGTATACTTTATGGAAATTATCGAATAGGTGGCCAGATGCGTCTTGTCGTTTGCTACATCAGTGTATTGGTTACGGCGACTCTACTTGCCGGTTGCGGTCAGTCAGGGGCTTTACAGCTACCCAATGATCCCAATTATGATAAACGTGCAAGATATCTGCTTTATCCAAATACTGCGCCCGAGCAAAGCAAGCCCAGCGATACCCATCAAGCCCAGCAATCTGACGAGCCAGTAAGCGAGACTTTTGCATCACCTGATGCTGAACCAGCTACTCAACCTACACCATAAGCAGAACAGATAAGGATACATTCATGAGTTTTACCCGCATCAATGGGGTGTTGCATGCAGAGCAATGTTCACTGAAGCAGCTTGCACAGCAGTTTGGTACACCTTTGTATGTTTATTCAAAACAGGCTTTTGAAAAACATTATACAGATATGGACCGTGCATTTGACTTCATTGATCATCAGATCTGTTTTGCCGTGAAATCTAACTCCAATCTTGCGGTTCTGGGTGTGTTGGCCAAATTGGGTGCCGGTTTTGACATTGTCACTGGTGGTGAGCTGGCTCGTGTTCTGGCTGCTGGCGGTGATCCGGCCAAAGTAGTATTTTCAGGTCTTGGAAAAACTGAAGCCGATATTGTAAAAGCCTTAAATGTTGGAATTGCCTGTTTTAATGTTGAGTCTCATGCCGAGCTTGACCGTATTCAAAAAGTTGCTGAAAAATTGGGTCAGAAGGCGCCTGTTTCCCTACGGGTAAATCCGGATGTCGATGCAAAAACTCATCCTTATATCTCAACGGGCTTAAAAGAAAATAAGTTTGGTATACCTTCAGATAGCGTATTTGAAACCTATCAGTATGCAGCTTCTCTGCCTAATTTGGATATTGTGGGGATTGACTGTCATATTGGTTCACAGCTGACTGAAACCAAACCGTTTGTAGACGCCCTGGAGCGCGTCATGTTGATGATTGAACAGCTTAATAAGTTGGGGATACAGCTCAAGCACATCGATATTGGAGGCGGATTGGGCGTAACTTATAAAGACGAAGTGCCACCGACTGTACAGGAATATGCAGATGCCCTGAAACCGGCTTTGCAAAAGCTGGGGCTGAAAGTTTATATGGAACCAGGCCGCAGTATTTCAGCCAATGCAGGTATACTGCTTACCAGAGTAGATCTACTCAAGCCAACCAATCACCGTAATTTTGCTATCATTGATGCTGCAATGAATGATTTGATTCGACCTGCACTCTATGAAGCATGGATGGATATACAACCAGTAGAACCACATCAGGATATTCAGGAACAAGAATGGGATATCGTGGGCGCTATTTGTGAGACAGGCGATTTTCTAGGGAAAGAGCGTAAACTGGCGCTGGCAGAGAATGATCTTCTGGCCGTTCTGGGTGCTGGTGCTTACGGCTTTGTGATGAGTTCTAATTACAATACACGAGCACGGGCAGCAGAAGTTATGGTAAATAATCATCAGGCATATCTGGTGCGTGAACGTGAGACTATTGAGTCGCTGTGGGAACGTGAACATCTGTTACCAGAAGTGTGAGTAAAAAACATGCTGGAATTTACTAAAATGCATGGGCTGGGTAATGATTTTATGGTCGTGGACCTGATTACCCAGCGTGCCTATTTCGATACGCTTACTATTCAGCGCCTGGCAGATCGTCACTTTGGTATCGGTTTTGACCAGCTCCTGATTGTTGAGCCACCAGACATACCTACTGCTGATTTTAAATACCGTATTTTTAATGCAGATGGGTCAGAAGTAGAGCAGTGTGGTAATGGAGTGCGCTGCTTTGCACGTTTTGTGCATGAGCGCCAGTTAACCACGAAAACCAAAATTAAAGTACAGACTAAATCTGGTATTGTCGAGCCGGAACTGGGGCCAAACGGCTGGGTTCGGGTTAATATGGGCTATCCGAAATTTGCTCCAGAGCTCATTCCGTTTGTAACAGAAGAAACTGATCCTTTATATGCACTAGAGCTGAACAACAACCAACTGCTTAAAATTGATGTGGTGAATATGGGGAATCCCCATGCAGTAACTATTGTGCCAGATGTACTGACTGCTGATGTCGCAGCTATTGGTCCACAAGTAGAATCACATGTACGCTTCCCTGAACGTGTGAATGTCGGCTTCATGCAGATCCTGAATGAAAAACAGGTGCGCTTACGTGTTTTTGAACGTGGCTCTGGAGAAACACTGGCCTGTGGTACAGGTGCTTGTGCTGCTGCGGTAAGTGGCATGCGCCGTGGTCTGCTTGCCCCAGAAGTGGAAGTCGAGCTGGCGGGTGGCAAGTTACAGATTGGCTGGCGTGAGGGTGATGTGGTATGGATGACAGGTCCTACAGCAAATGTTTATGAAGGCCGTTTGGATTTGCGTTATTTTCAAAGTAATTAAAACCGAATTAAATAGTATTAAAAGTTCTATTCAATCCCAGAGAGGGCAGGATGCAGCCTGAAGCATTACACTTGCTTTCTATGTGGCTCAAAGAGCGGGAGATCCAGAATCAATCTGCCCATACTTTAAGTGCCTATGCACGTGATGTAAAAGATTTTCTGGATTTCTGTGCTGTTAAGAAGTTACCGCTGAACAGTATTGAAGCTTCAGATTTGCGTGAATACTTGGCTTTAAAGGTAGAACAAGAGCAGTTAAGCTCTAGCAGCCTGCAACGCCATTTATCCGCCATACGGCAGTTCATGAAATGGGCTGAGCAGGGTCAATATCTCGGTTTTAATCCTGCAGATGACTTTCAGCTTAAACGGCAGCCACGGCCACTGCCCGGCATGATAGATATTGAAACGGTGCAGCAGATTCTGGACCAGCCGGCACCTGAAAAACTTCAGGACCAGTATTTATGGCTGCGTGACAAAGCCATGCTGGAGTTACTTTACTCTAGCGGATTACGCCTAACAGAATTACAGAGTCTGTGTATGAAGGATATCGATTTTAATCGACGACTATTGCGTATTACAGGTAAAGGTAACAAGACCCGGATTGTACCATTTGGTACTCAAGCTTATGAGAGTCTGCTGAAGTGGCTCGAAGTCTATCGGCTCTGGCAAGGCCAATTTAATGCAGATTCGGCAGTTTTTATCAGTCAAAAAGGCGGCCTGCTGGGTCCCCGGCAAATTGAGAACCGGGTCAAGTTACAAGCACTGCGGGCTGGAGTAAATATTGATCTGCATCCACACTTACTCCGGCATTGTTTTGCAAGTCATATGCTCTCTAATAGTGGTGACCTTCGAGCAGTTCAGGAAATGTTGGGCCATAGTAATTTGAGTACCACCCAGATTTATACCCATATTGACTTTGACCATCTGGCCAAAATTTATGATCAGGCCCATCCCAGAGCTGTTAAAATTAAATAAATAGTTTCTAAAAAGAATAGCTAAAATCCATCTGACCTAAAACTAGAACTATTGTAGAATAATCAAAACTTAATTTTTCAAGTATAAAAACAGCTTAATTTTATAGTGATCGAGATAGGAAAATGACCGGTTTCTCTTCTCATCACCGGAATATTTTAATAGAAATGGGGACCTAAAATGATTGTCAATATTCAACAGAAATATGATGAGCTAAGTCCGGCACAGAAAGATATATTTGCTGGGTATGGCTTACGTCAGGTCAAACATTTTGTAGAAATCAGTTTACCTACTATTGAAGCGGCGCTGCCTGCTCATACCTTGGTTCAGGGAATCAATGCCGAGGGTAAAATTCAGGCTATGCATTCTGATACCTTGCAAACTTATCTCTGGATTTCAGATCAAAAGTGGCAAGAAACTGCTCATGCTCCAATGCCTATAGACTTAAAAGAAGACTTTATAGAAGTATGGAGAATATTTGGGCTGTCTCAATATGAATTGATTGCTTTGAGTCATATACATCGGGATTTTTTAGAAAATCATATTGCTTGAAATTATAGACATTGGATTTGAACAGTAAGCTATAAAGGAAAAAAGTAGTTAAGCTTATTGATGAAACTTTCAACTGAGCATCGGGCAAGGATGCTACTTAAGGATACCCCTATACAAAACATGCCCCATATTTTGACTAAAATAATTATTTAAAAGAGCAGTTTTTGATTGTCTCTTAAGAGAAAGAGTGGCTG
This sequence comes from Acinetobacter sp. UBA1297, assembly GCF_002307755.1. Lineage (NCBI taxonomy): Bacteria > Pseudomonadati > Pseudomonadota > Gammaproteobacteria > Moraxellales > Moraxellaceae > Acinetobacter > Acinetobacter sp. UBA1297. Next base: position 38,873 of record NZ_DBUF01000017.1, on the reverse strand, counting down.
ATTTATATCCTCACAAAACAGAATTCCTTCAATAATGTAAGAGGAAAATATTGCTTCAAGGAACAGTCATTAGATGAAGCAAAATAAATACTGCCATATGCCATCATTCAGGAATCTAAGGTAAGCTAAAATCAAAGGTCATCAAGAGGCAACTGAAAACTTTGTTTAATAATTTGACTAGGTAAATCTGTTTTTACGCTTGTAATACCATTCTTTTTAGTCAGATGTGTAGATTGAAATTTTCGGTAACTCTCCAGATCAGGTACTACAACTTTAAGCATTGCATCACATTCACCCAAAATAATATAGCACTCCATTACTTGGGGCAGTTCCTTCATTGCACAAATAAAAGTATCGATAGTTTCAGCATCCTGCCCAACCAGCCAGATTCGTGAAAATAAAATCAGTTGAAAACCGATTTTCTGCATATCTACGACAGTAGTGTAATGCTGAATAATGCCAGCTTCTTCAAGCAGTTTGACTCGTCGCAAACACGAAGAGGGGGATAGTCCAATGACTGTGGCCAGATCATTATTTTGGATACGGGCATTCTTTTGTAATGCCTGAATGATATTTCTGTCGATGCGATCTAGCTTTATCCGAATTAATTTAGAATCTTTTTTCATAAATTAGAATTTTATTCGAAAATTAATTCTTATTATAAAATATTTGAAATCCTATTTTACAGCTTTTCGTAGATACTTATTTCCCTGATTCAGGACATTCAACAGGAAAAAGAAAATGTCTGTATTTGTACTCTTTGCATTGACCGTGCTTCCCCTGATTTTCACACCTGGACCAGATATGCTGTTTATCTTGTCACAAGTCATGGGTAAAGATGCAAAAGCAGGCATGATGGCAACTTTTGGTATATGTTTTGGCTATCTGATTCATTCGGTTCTGGTTGCTTTAGGAATCGCAGCAATTATTGTATCTTCACCTTTGCTGTTTGATACGATCCGCTATATAGGAATTGCCTATCTGTTGTATCTGGCCTTTAATTTGCTAAAGTCTGTGTTTAATCAGAAAAAAGTGACAGTTGAAGAGATACCTCATACAAATCCGGTCAGGAAGGGGTTCTTTACGGCTTTACTAAACCCAAAAGGAATGCTGATCTATTTTGCTATTCTTCCCCAGTTCATTGATAAAACACAAAATACAGTAAGTCAGGGCTTAATTTTATCCTTTATCTTTATTGGGCTCATTTTTATTGTATATTGCAGTTTAAGTATGGTCTTTGCCAAAATTACACAAAAAACTTCCATTGATGCAAAAAAACAGAAATGGATTGATGGAACCTCGGGTGGATTGCTTGCAATGGCGGCCACTTGGCTTCTAGTGAACTGATGAATATAAAAAGCATGCTATCTGGGCATGCTTTTTAGATTTAAAGTACATTAGAAAATTTGATTGTGTTCAAGCGTCTTAAGGCCATAAGACTGGTTTCTTATAAGCTAAAAGCTGAATAAACTGTTCTGGTTGTGTCTTAAATGACATATTTGATCTGTACAGTCATACTTTAAAACTTAAGCTACCAGTCTTTAAATCACTTCAGTACCGGTTCAGGTTTTCTGACTTTAATACCCGAATTTGAATCATAAAATTTTAATAAAAATAAATATATAAATATCAGTTAACTAGTAGAGTAATTGCCCTAAGATCCCTGTTACATTTTTTTATGAACTCTGCATTTCACGGTTTTTACGCTTTTTTACGTCTCCAAAGGTAATTGTGACTTGACCCAAATGCCATACCCATTGCAAGATAAGGCACCTAAAAAATTTTAATTGAAGAGTTATCATAGCTTTTCTCAACATTTACTTTTGCTAAAACAGCCGAGGATTACATGAAGGCTCTTGTTGCTGTAAAACGTGTGGTTGATGCCAACGTTAAAGTTCGCGTTAAGCCGGACCATAGTGGGGTAGACCTTACTAACGTTAAAATGTCAATTAACCCATTTTGTGAAATCGCAGTGGAAGAAGCGGTTCGCTTAAAAGAAAAAGGAACAGTATCAGAAATCGTAGTGGTTTCTATCGGTCCTAAAGAAGCACAGGAACAAATTCGTTCTGCTATGGCTCTAGGCGCTGATCGCGGAATTTTAGTAGAAACTGCGACTGATGAAATTGGGGCGCTCGAAGTTGCCAAAATTTTAAAAGGGATCGTGGAGCAGGAACAACCAGAAATTATCCTTTTGGGTAAACAGGCTATTGATGACGACAGTAATCAGGTCGGTCAGATGCTGGGTGCACTGCTTGGTGCGGGCCAAGGTACTTTTGCTTCAGAAGTTAAAGTTGAAGGTGGCAAGGTTCAGGTAACCCGTGAAATTGATGGCGGTCTGCAAACTGTTGAGCTATCACTTCCTGCAATTATTACCACTGACTTGCGTTTGAATGAACCTCGTTATGCGGCTTTGCCAAACATTATGAAAGCACGTAAAAAACCGCTTGAAACCAAGTCTCCAGCAGATTATGGCGTAACAGCAGCTTCTAAGCTGAAAACTGTTAAGGTTGAATCTCCGGCTGAACGTCAGGCAGGGGTGCAAGTGAAGTCTGTTGATGAACTGGTCAACAAACTTAAAAATGAAGCGAAAGTGATCTAATACAGAAGGATAAAAATCATGAGTATTTTAGTTATCGCTGAGCACGACAATAACACCCTGAATGCTGCGACTCTAAATGTTGTTGCTGCGGCTCAAGAAATCGGTGGTGATATCACTGTATTGGTTGCGGGTTCTGGTGCTCAGGCAGTTGCTGATGCTGCTGCTAAAGTTGCTGGTGTAAGTAAAGTCTTACTTGCTGATAATGCAGCTTATGCCAACCAGCTGGCTGAAAATGTTGCTTCTTTGATTGCAGAAATTGGCAAGAACTATTCGCATATTCTTGCTGCTGCTACAACTTCCGGTAAAAATATTTTACCACGTGCGGCAGCTCTGCTTGATGTCAGCATGGTAACTGATATCGTGGCTGTGGTAGGCCCTAAAACCTTCCGTCGCCCGATTTATGCAGGAAACGCGATTGCGACTGTTGAATCTTCAGAAGATATTATTGTAGGTACAGTTCGTGGTACAGCATTTGATGCAGTAGCTGCTGAAGGCGGTTCTGCAACAGTTGAAACGATTGGTGAAGTGAAAGATGCTGGTGTTTCGTCATTCGTAAATGAAGAGATCGTCAAATCTGAACGTCCTGAACTGGCTGGTGCACGTATTGTAGTATCCGGTGGTCGTGGTGTGGGTTCAGGCGAGAATTATCATAAAATCCTTGATCCGCTCGCTGACAAGCTTGGTGCTGCACAAGGTGCTTCACGTGCCGCAGTTGATGCAGGCTTTGTACCAAATGATATGCAGGTGGGTCAAACTGGCAAGATCGTTGCACCTGAGCTTTATATCGCTGTAGGTATCTCTGGAGCGATTCAGCATTTGGCTGGTATGAAAGATTCTAAAGTGATCGTAGCGATCAATAAAGATGAAGAAGCTCCAATCAATGCTATTGCTGACTACTGGCTGGTAGGTGACTTGAACCAGGTCATTCCTGAGTTGGTTTCTAAGCTTTAAGCATTTATGTATCAAAAAACGTCCGTTTTCGGGCGTTTTTTATTTTTAAGTCAGGGCACTCTAAATTAAATACAAGAATTGCTAAGCCTAATAAAAAAATGAAAAATAAAGTAAATTTAAGTTGGAAATTTTGAGCCAACCATAAAAAATAAAATAGCGTCAAGCCATGTTGCAAAACGCTCCTTATTTGAACAGTAAATAGCTGAAATAACTCAATAGAACTCGATGTTCAAACAAACAAAACCAAGCAGTTTTATGCTATACTCATTCGCTAATTTTTAATTTTGGCCTGAAGTTTTTTTAGGCTAATTTTTCGCAAGATTAATATATAAATATCTGTGGTTTTTAGGCCGCCGGTATGAAGAGGAGTATGCATGAGCGTATCGGAAATCCGCCCGATTGCCATTGAGGATGAACTCAAGCACTCGTATCTAGATTATGCAATGAGCGTGATTGTATCGCGTGCCTTGCCAGATGTGAGAGATGGTCTGAAACCTGTTCATCGTCGTGTGCTATATGCTATGCACGAGCTGGGTAACGACTACAATAAAGCTTATAAAAAGTCTGCCCGTGTGGTCGGTGATGTTATCGGTAAATATCACCCGCATGGTGATTCTGCCGTTTATGAAACTATCGTACGTATGGCGCAGGATTTCAGTCTGCGCTATCAACTGGTTGATGGCCAGGGTAACTTCGGTTCTGTCGATGGCGATAGTGCCGCCGCAATGCGTTATACCGAAGTACGTATGCGCAAACTCACCCATGAGATTCTGGCTGATCTTGAAAAAGATACCGTTGACTGGGAAGACAACTACGATGGTTCTGAGCGTATTCCTCAGGTCATGCCAACCCGTATTCCTAACTTGTTGATTAATGGTGCAGCCGGTATTGCAGTCGGTATGGCAACTAATATGGCGCCACACAACATGACTGAGGTGGTAAATGCCTGTCTGGCCTATGCAGACAATACCAATATCAGTGTTGAAGGATTAATGGAGTATATCTCTGGTCCAGACTTCCCTACTGGTGGCATTATTTATGGTAAGTCAGGGATTGTAGACGCTTACCGTACAGGTAAGGGACGCCTGCATATACGTGGTAAATATCATTTTGAAGAAGATGAAAAAACTGGCCGTACCACCATTGTATTTACCGAGATTCCTTATCAGGTTAACAAGGCAAGAGTAATCGAACGTATTGCTGAGCTGGTTAAAGAGAAAAAGCTGGAAGGTATTTCTGAGCTGCGTGATGAATCCGATAAAGACGGTATGCGTATCGCGATTGATTTAAAACGTGGCGAAAATGCTGAAGTTGTCGTAAATAACCTGTTTTTAAATACTCAGCTTGAAAATTCTTTTAGCATTAACATGGTTTGTCTGGACAATGGCCAGCCAAAACTGATGAATCTGAAAGATATTATTGCAGCGTTTATTCGCCACCGTCAGGAAGTGGTCACGCGTCGTACCATGTATGAGCTACGTAAGGCACGTGAACGTGGTCACATCTTAGAAGGCCTGACTGTCGCATTGGCGAATATCGACGATATTATCGATGCGATTAAAACTTCTGCGAATCCGGCAGAAGCACGTGAGCGTCTGCTTGCCGCAGATTGGGCTGCAGGTGGGGTCGGGGCAATGCTTGAAAGAGCAGGCTCGGTTTCAATTCGTCCAGATGAAATTGAAGGTGAAGATCCGAGTCGTCCATTCGGGCTAGATCGCGACATTTATCGCCTGTCTCCAACACAGGTTGCAGCTATTCTTGAACTTCGCCTGAACCGTTTAACCGGCTTGGAACAAGATAAATTACATGCTGAATATTCAGAAATTCTGGGGCAGATTACTGAACTGACTGCGATTCTAAATGATTTCAACCTGTTAATGGCTGTAATTAAAGAAGAGCTGGCTTTAGTATTGCAACAGTATGGTGATGCGCGGCGCACAGAAATTGTAGAATCACGGATCGATTTTTCACGTGAAGACCTGATACCTGAGGAACAGGTTGTATTGACGGTCTCCCAGTCTGGCTATGCCAAGACTCAGCCATTGTCTGATTATGCAGCTCAGCGTCGTGGTGGACGGGGTAAGTCAGCTACCTCAATGAAAGAAGATGATTTTATTCAGCATCTGATCGTGACTTCAAATCATGCCACCGTACTGTGCTTTACCAATGTTGGTAAGGTTTATCGTCTGAGAGTTTTTGAAGTACCGCAGGCATCACGTGGTTCGCGTGGTCGTCCAATGATTAACTTGTTGCCGCTCGATGCAAATGAGACCATTACTGCCATTTTACCTGTCATTGATGCGCCGAAGAAATTTACTGAACGCTTGGCAGCCTTTAAAAACTTTATAAAAACGAATACTGTAAAACTTCAGGATAATCCGGTCATTTCCGTGCATTTGCCAGAACTTGAGACAGCATTGGCAACGCTTGATGATAATGCTGACGAGCTCTCAGCTGAACTGCGTACCCAGCTAAAACAGTTATGTGTAGAGCTGGCTGTAACAGATTTGGATGATGAGATCATTATCGAGTTTGCCCAGCAGGCCGAAAGTGTCTGTAAAAACTATTATGTATTTATGGCCACAGCTTCCGGTACAGTAAAACGTGTTGAGCTTGAGCAGTTCAGTAATGTGCGCTCGAATGGTTTACGAGCAATTGAACTCAATGAAGAAGATACCCTGATTGGTGTGACTATTACTGATGGTGAACAGCAAATTATGCTGTTCTCTAACGAAGGTAAGGCTATCCGTTTTGCAGAAACTGATGTACGTGCCATGGGCCGTTCAGCTAAAGGTGTGCGTGGCATGCGTGTCGCACTGGCTGCCCAGGCAGAGGATACGGAAGATACTGATACTGACTCGGAAGATGAAGACTCTTCAGATTCAAATGTAGTCAGCCGTATAGTTTCACTGGTGGTTGTACCAGAAACTGGAGAAGTACTGTGCGCATCTGCAAATGGTTATGGCAAACGTACCCCTGTAGATGATTTCCCAACCAAAAAACGTGGCGGTAAAGGGGTTATTGCAATTAAGACCTCTGAACGTAATGGTGAACTGGTGGGTGCGGTTGCAATTGACGAAACCAAAGAGCTGATGCTGATTTCTAATGGGGGGACGCTGGTCCGTACGCGTGCAGCAGAAGTAGCCCAAACTGGGCGTAATGCTCAGGGCGTGCGTCTGATTCGTCTAGGCGAAGGAGAAACACTGGTTGGTGTGGTTTCTATTGAAGCCGTTGAAGAAGATGAAGTAGAAGCTTTCGAAACAGTTGAAAGTACTGAGCAACTGGAAGTTGAGAAAACTGAAACAGAACATCAGCAACCTCAAGAAGATTAAAGCCTGATAGTTAAAAAGGACGCTTCGGCGTCCTTTTTATTAGGTGATTATTTATAACTTAAACGATAATTTCCCCAAACCAGACAGACGGCTGCAAAGGCAGCCAGATAAATCATTTTGGGAAGCACCAAGCTGGTCGGCACACCCATCTGGTTAAGCTGAATAAACATCTGAATGCCTTGTGTAGAGGGTAAAGCGACTCCTAGCCATTGCATCCATTCCGGCATAGCCGCGTGCGGCCATGCGGTACCAGAGAGTAAAAATAATGGGATTGAAGTGAAAACAATAACATGGCCAGCACGTTCTGGCATGTCTAAATAAGAAGCCACCAATATAGCTAGGCCAATAACACTACTAATAAAAATAGGAACGCCGAGCAGCATTCCCCAAAAATTACCACCACGCGGATAGTCATAAAACCAGAATGTAAAACCGAACAGATATAAACAGCCTAGACAACCAATCGTTAAAATGGCAAAAAATAGACCAGATACTTCGGATTTTACTGGGCGCCACAGTTTTTCTCGATAGCCTGCAATTAACATGCTTAAACCCAGAACAATAGTTTGATGGATAATTAATGGCGCAATCGCTGGAAAAATATAGCTTCCATAGCCAGAGAGAGTGTTAAATAAAGGAATCTGATGTATAGGTACAGCAGGAGAAAAATGTGCAATTTCACCAAATTTTTCAGCCTGTTGAGCAATAGCATTTTCGACAGAAGTTGCAAGGCCTAAACCAATCTGCTTGGTTTTTAGAAAATAAGCTGCACTTAAATATAGTCCGATACCTCCTACCTCGCCGCGGCGTATACTATTGGAGAGCTGATCCGGCAGCAATAATATTCCATCTGCCTGCTGTTTCTGGATCATTAATTTCGCTTCAGCGAAATTTCCGGTTATTGCCTGGATTTTGACGTTTGGACTTTTTGCAACTTCAGTAATAATACTGGAAGTAACCAGACTTTGTTCTTCATCTACGATAACAATGGGTAAAGCTTCTGCTGTCTGAGCTTTATAAGCAGTTGGATAGAAAAAACTATAGAAAAACACAGAAAGAATGAGGGTAGTTAAAATTGAGCTATTACTGGCAATATCCTTAAATGTTGTTAAATAAAAATACAGGAACTGCTTCATAGGGCCGCTCCTTTTAAATATTTTTTCAAAAGCAGATAGCTGATTACTGCATAGAAGGCACAATAGACCGCAAGTATCAGTGCAGGAAGCCATGACACAGTAAGCGGGCTACCGACTACCCATTGTTCTGTCTGTAGTTTGGCATAAGGGGTATAAGGAATAATATTTGCCCAGAATTTTGTAAAAAGTGGGGCATTATTTAAAGGCAAGGTAACGCCAGCAAAGCTTAAGGAAGACCCGCCATAAACTGCAATAAAACCAAATGACTTTGCTAGATTTTGCGTAGCAAGTACCACAGTACTGCTAATCAAAGCGTAAGCACTATATAACAGGATTTGGCCAAGTAAAATTAACCATAAATGTCCAGCTATAAACCAGCCACGGATACCAGCAAGCCAAAACATCCACAACCAAGTCCAAGCTGTAAAAATAATTACATAGGTTATGTTTTTAGAAATAAGTGCACTAAAAATCGTTTGATGATGTACCCAGCTTTTAACACTCCGGTTTTTGAGTTCTTGGCCGACTGCAAATGCAACACAGCAACACAGCAACAAGTGTAAAATGGCCGGCACCATAAAAGGTTCCAGATAAAATTCGTAGCTCAGTCCCGGATTATATAAAGGTGAAATCTTTACATGGGGAGTAGGAGCCTCAAGATAGGGCAGTTGATTGGCCAGATAGCTTCTGCCCATAAAATCTGCGATTGCTTCTAATGTACCAATCAGCATGGCAGAAGAAATAGTATTTCCAATACTGAAATAACTCTGGTTGAATGCTATTGCAATCCCGCTATCCTGTGCCTGAACCAGGCGCTGCTCTGCGCCTTCCGGAATAATCACATATCCCCAAATTTTTGTCTGGTTCAGCAGGCGTTCAACTTCATCTTGATTAGGTGAAACAATTGCAATTTCTAGCGCACTATTATGAGACAGATATTTATCAATATTTTGGCTGAGCTGGCTCTGATCCTGATCAATAATTGCAATAGGCAAATGCTCAGGCTTACCCTGATAGAACATGCTGCTGAATAAAATGATAATAAATAGTGGCGCCACTGTGACCAGACATAAATCCCAGCGGTGGGTGAGTAGATATTTCAGTTCACGACAGATTCCATACAACACTAGTGGTCCTCTTTAATCTTAAAAAGAACACTCATGCCAACTTTTAAATCAGGAATCTGCTGGGCAGGTGTCAGGTGTACTTTAAAACTGCGAATATCATAACCACCAGTTTGCCGGGTAGTCTTAATAGTGGCAAACTCACCTTCTGCATCAATATTCTCAATATTGAAAGTTGCCCGCCGGTTAAGTGCCGGAATAAAACCTTCCAGTTTTTGGGCTTTATAAATCTGTGTATACTGATCTTCACGGATGTTCAGGCTTATCCATAAACTGTCATCCTGAATCAGGCTGACTACAGGCACGCCAATCGCAACGAGTTCACTTGGCTTACCATAAGTTTTAGACACTGTACCACTAACAGGTGCGTATAATTTGGTCTCTGCCTCTAAAGCTTCTGCTTCACTTACCGCTGCTTTGGCTATATCGACCTGTGCATCTGCTGAAGAGCGCTGCTGTTCAGTACTGCCGCGTTTGGCACGCGCATATTGCTGATAGGCTGCTTCAGTCAGCTCCTGTGCAGAAACTTGAGCAGCATACAACTCGTCACGACGCTGCCTTGAAATTACTCCTTCCTTATACAGGTTTTCACCACGCTTATAGGTCGTTCGAGCCAGCTGCTCCTGAGCTTTAATACTTTGCCAGTTAGCATATAAGGTTGCGATATTTTCTTCTTGAGAGCCACGTTCAGCAGTTGACTGTAAAGCAAGAGTAGACTGCAGTGCTGCTAAGGCCTGCTGCTTTTTTGCATCTACTTCGGGACTAAACAGACGAACCAGTGGCTGGTTTTTATTTACTTTCTGGCCCTCCCATACATAAATTTCTTCAATACGGCTAGGGACCTTGGTGCTGACATAGATTGTTTCTGCTTCAACCCGGCCTTGAATTTCAATATCTTGTGGCTGATAACTTTTCCATAATCCAAACGCAATAGTAGCCAGTAAAATAATAACCAATATAATAATTGCAGGTTTAAGCCAGGCTCTTTTATGCTGAGGCTGCCGTTGTCTTGTTGCAGACTTCTGTTCGGTATCAGCAGAATCTGGCTCAGTTTGACTCGGCTCGGCTGGCTCATGAATATTATCTTGAGAAGATGCAGTATTTTGTGCAGGTAGTTTTTTTTCTTCATTCATACTCATATCCTGTCGACCTTAGCGAATATAGACTGTATCAGGTTGATGAATATAGCTTTTAAACTGTTCAATCGAGCCATGGCCCTGTAACAGACTTGCCAGTGAAATAACATATTTATAAGCATTTAAAGCCATTTCACCTTTTAAAATATTTAAACTGTTTTGGGCATCAATGACTTGGGTGGCTGTTCCCATATCTTCTTTAAATGATAATTCCTGTATACGAAAATTTTCTTGAGCAGCACGCATGTTTTGCTGTAACAGTCGATGACTGTTTTGCGCAGAGGTTAATTCACTATAAGATTTGAACAGAATATTCTCGATTTCCTGTTTGGTGCGTTCGGTAGCAAGACCAGCGGCGTAACGTTGTAGTTCCGCTGCTTGCACTTTTTTCTGTTTATCTATACCCGAAAATAGATTATAACGGGCAGCCATACCTATAATCCAATTTTGCTGCTCATCTAAACTGTATTCACCAAAAGCAAAGATGCTGGGTTTTTTTGCAGCATTTTGAGCACGTACATTTTCTTCAGCTAATAATGTATCAGTCTGCATTTTGCGAATGAGAGTGGATTGTTCAGGATAAGTCGCCATAAGTTGAGCCAGAACTGGTGACTGCTGTGAATTTATAAACAAAGGCGTACTAAGACTGTCTACAGTTTGCTGCTTAAGTAAATTCTGTAATTGAAAACGGCTAGCCTCAAGATTGGCTTGACTGTTTTGCAGGGCACGTTCGGCATTATTGCGGGCAACTTCAAATTGCATGCGCTGCCCTTTACTGATAAACCCGGCACGTTCCAGCTTGAGGGCATTATTATAATGATTTTGCATTGCATCACGATTAGTACGACTAATGCCATTCAATTCTTGCTGTAACTGAGTATTAAAATATGCCTGGATGATTTCAAAGCGTTGTATATCTTGTTGTTGCCGGCTATCAAGCTGACTACGCTGTGCCTGAATATTAGCAATTTGTTTGGCGCTTTGGGTAAGACCGCCCGTATATAAAGGCATCATCAATGATATAGTTGGGCGTACCACTTCATCTTCAAGCACAACATTTGCGGTATCCGGTATAAGGCCAATGCCCCCATGAATAACTTGTCCTATACCGTTACGCAATGGGTCAGTAATATCTGTAGGTAAACCATTTTCTCCTTGCCATTGGTCGATACGCTCATTCACACCCTGTGAAAGAGTTTGTTCAAGGTTATTTTTTACAGATTTGAGGGGAAGATCAATTTCATTATGAAAGGCATAGGCCCGTACATTTAAATCAATGCGGGGTAAGCCTAAACCTTTAGTGGCTTCAGCTTCTAACTGTGAAGCCTGCTGCAAAGCCATGCTTGCCTGTGAACTATAAGAGTTTTGAAGGATATATTGTTCAGCTTGTTCATAACTAAACGTCTGTGCAAAGCCAGTTCCTGTATATAATAGGAAAGTTGTAATAAAACCTATTTTATAAAAATAGTGAGGAACTAGTTTTAAATCAGAAGATCTGAATATTAATTTTCTTAAAATCTGCATATATTAAACAGCTTTTCAAAATTTTTAGGTAGTTTAATCTTTTATATCAATATTTCTATTACTACATTGTTTCTGTTGAAGTTGTCTTTTAAGGCTAAAGTTTGTCTTTATCCTTTATATTATAGTTTAAAATAAAATTTAACAGGTAAATCTAATTTTAATATTATATAAAATTGCAGAGAATTTAGCTAAAAGCAAATAATCTTTTTAGTATTTAATTTACAAATGTATTGATAAATAGTTCTCTATGATTTTTTAAATAAACTTTAGAAAGGTTGAATTATTATATGAGTTCTTAATTAAACTAACATCTTATTTTTATTGAATAAACTGTTCTATCTTTAAGTAAGTATTGAAATATCGGTTCGAGAATTTACTGCATCATTTGCCAATATGTGATTAAATGCCTTGATTTTATTTTTTTTAATTTCTTGAAGGGAAAAATCATGCGCGCGTACAATTTCTGTGCTGGTCCTGCTGCATTACCTACTGCTGTTTTAGAAAAAGCTCAACAGGAACTGTTGAATTGGCAGGGTAAAGGCGTTTCCATCATGGAGATGAGCCACCGAAGTAAAGATTATGTCGCTGTTGCCGAAAAGGCAGAAGCAGACCTGCGTAAACTCATGAACATTCCTCAAAACTATAAAGTTTTATTTTTACAAGGTGGTGCCTCCCTACAGTTTTCTGCTATTCCGCTAAATCTACTGGGTAAAAATAATAAGGCCGACTATATTTCTACAGGTATCTGGTCTGAAAAAGCCTATAAAGAAGCACAGCGTTATGGCGATATTAATGTAATACAAGCTGGCACAACGGTGAATGGCAAACTGGCGATTAGTGAACAGGCTCACTGGAACCTATCTAAAGATGCAGCTTATGTGCATTATGCAGATAATGAAACCATTGGTGGATTACAGTTTGCAAGTGTTCCTGAGGTAGATGCGCCACTGGTTTCTGATTTTTCTTCAAGTATTTTATCTGCGCCGCTGGACGTTTCCAAATTTGGACTGATCTATGCGGGTGCACAGAAGAATATTGGTCCTGCTGGTCTGACTCTGGTTATTATACGTGATGACCTGCTCGATCAGGCTAAACCTGAAATTCCAAGTCTTTTGAAGTATTCATCGCAAGCTAAAGATGGCTCTATGGTAAATACACCTTCAACCTATGCCTGGTATTTATCTGGATTGGTATTTGAGTGGCTGCTGGAGCAGGGCGGTGTAGAAGCAATTCATAAAATTAATCTGGAAAAAGCTAAACTGCTGTATGGTTATATTGATGCCAGTGATTTTTATGCGAATCCGATTGCAGAAGCAAACCGTTCACTCATGAATGTTCCGTTTACTCTGGCAAATCCGGAACTGGAAAAACTTTTCTTGAAAGAAGCTGAAGAAAACCATCTATTAAATCTGGCCGGTCACCGTTCAGTAGGTGGTATGCGTGCAAGCATTTATAATGCTGTACCATTAGAGGGTGTTCAGGCATTAGTTGATTTTATGGATGACTTTGCCAAACACAATGCTTAAACTGATACATATAATTAATAAAAAACCCTCTATAAATTAGAGGGTTTTTTATTAATTAATAAAAATTTTAGAATTGGATTATACCCAGTTGATGAATAATAATGGCAGAAATAAACATACCGAGAAGAAAGAAACATAAGGCTCCCGTATCAACTTTAATACGTAGACCGCTATGTTCAACAATTCGTGTAGTCGTCTGTTCTGGAATAATTTTCATCAAGGAGCCTAAATAATGCTATTATTTTTTAAATCCTATCAATTGCTGCTATTTTTAGCATAAATATTCGCCTGAATCCAGATATTGCCTCGAATATATTGGCCAATTTCAAAGTTTTCGTACTGTTTATTGCGAGTCGCGATCCGGATAAGAGTAGCTGGTGTGTTTTCTTCTAAAATAAGCGTTACATCATAAACAGTATAATCCTGGTCCATAAACTGCATACTGGTCTTGCCTACAATATTTCCTTGAAACCAGGCTTCATCTTCTTGACCGATTGTCTCTCCATACAGATAGGCTACCATTTTAGAAAAATCAACTGTTACAGGCGCAGTATCTTCTTCAGACTTTGGTTCCCATGCATCAATCAATTCCTGAAGATTGGCTGGGGCAACACCATTATGTTGCTGTAAAATATCATTTAATGCCCGGTGCTGACGAATCGATGCCGGGTCATCGACTACCAGTTCTTCATGAGCAGAAACAGCTTCAAGTTCATATGCCCAAGCATTAAGCTGAACCTGATAGCTTTGACCTTTTTCATAACACTGATGATTAACACTGTATAAACTGTCAAATGCATACACTACAGTATTCGGATTATTACCAAGTTGCAGACGCAGAACTGCCTGAGTACCTGATTTACAACTAATAATACGCTCTATTTTTGCATTATAGCGATAAGGACTATCAAATACAGGAAATGCAGTCTTGAGTGCTTTTGGCTTATTATTTTCTACTGCAATAATTTGTGCTAGACGAACAGGTGATTTATCCGGACCTTGGATCAGCCAGACAGAGGCATCCATTTCCTGTTCATTCTGACATAAACCCATAGGCATCATCGGTGAGTCAAGTGACATACCTAACCATTTAGGGACTTCAGTTTCAGGCTGGTCAGTTAATAAATTCCAGTGTTCAACGTGACTACCAAAATTCTGATCATCGATCAGGATAATTTCCGGGCTGTTCTGATTATTCATATGCACTATTAGGGATCGCGTGAGTATATCTATTAAATCGAGGGTAACTTGTATTTTTCAAGCCCATCATTACGCTCTTTTACTTCTAAATTCAGCATTTGGAGCAAAACTAATTTATCTGAAACTAAACTGTAAATAAAGACCAGAGATCTGGTACGTTTTAATGCCTATTAAATACTTGCAATCAGTAGGGTGAAGAATATAGCAATACAGGATAATTTATAAAGATTGTTCCTAAAAAATAACTGAACTTTGTTAAACTGAGAATCTTATATTTACGGAGTTTTCAGGTGCTGCCCTTTAAATTATGGATTGATGCGGATGCTCTACCGCGTATTTTACGTGATGTGATTATGCGGGCTTCAGATCGTTATCAGCTTGAAGTAACTTTTGTGGCAAACCAGAATGTCGGGATTACTCCATCAGTACGTATTAATTCGATTCAGGTCATGGGTGGGGCTGACCAAGCCGATCAGGAAATTGTCAACCGGATGCAAAGTAATGACATTGTGGTAACACAAGATATTCCATTGGCCGCACAGGTCATCGAAAAGGGGGGTATCGCTATTCACCCGCGTGGAGAGATTTTCACTACAGCTAATATTAAAGCGCGGTTGCATTTACGGGACTTTATGGATACCTTGCGCGGAGCTGGGGTTCAGACAGGTGGCCCACCACCTATTTCAGACCGAGATAAACGTGAGTTTGCCAGTAGCCTGGATCAGACCATATTAAAGCAGAAGCGTAAGACAGCCTCATGAATCAGAAGGTGCCGGTCTCTCGCGGCAATATTGTGTTTACCTACACTATTCTGGTATTCATCTGGGCTACAACTCCACTGGCAATCGTCTGGAGCGTCCATGATCTGCATGTCATGTGGGCAATGGTCATTCGTTTTTTTATAGCTTTACCACTAGCAGCTCTTTTGCTGCTCTTGCTCAGAGTAAAGCTTCCCATTCATAAAGTAGCGCTGCACAGTTATATCGCGGGTTCCTTTAGCTTGATTGGTTCGCAAATTTTTACCTATGCAGCGACGGGTTATCTCAGTTCAGGCATTATTGCATTGATGTTTGGGCTGGCACCAATTATGGCAGGTTTAATTGGCCGTTTTTTATTTAAGCAGCATTTGTATAGTATGCAATGGCTGGGAATGGGGATCGCAGTAGCAGGGCTTGCGATTATTTGTCTGGGAGGAAATACAGGCCAGCAGGTTCATCCTGTAGGCATTCTCCTGATGTTGCTGAGTGTTTTTAATTATGCTTTATCTATTTTCTGGGTAAAGAAAGTAAATGCGCAGGTTGAACCAATGGCACAGGCGACTGGTTCGATTATCGTGTCCGTGCTCGGTTGTATGCTGCTGCTTCCTTTCATCTGGCAGTATGCACCAAGCCATATTCCAGATACCAAATCGTTAATGGCTTTATTCTATACGGTGATTATGGCATCTCTGGTTGCAATGTTCTGTTATTTCAAACTGGTCCAGAACATTCAGGCAACTACTCTGTCTTTAACAAACGTCATGACACCGATGCTGGCTATTCTCATTGGTTCAGTATTAAATCATGAAAAACTCACAGTCATGATTTTTGTGGGCGCTACTGTACTGTTATCAGGACTTTTTCTTTACTTTTATCGTGATATTAAGGCAAGTCGTGAACTTGCCCAGAAAATTAAAAGTAATTAGAACTTTAGTCTAGCTTGCTACACCTTGAGTAGAATTAATACATTCAGCAAGCTTGGCACGATCTTGAGGATGCAGTGTCACAAAATAAGCTCCTGTCCGGAAGCCTGTTTCATCCTTGGGCTTGCTATAAACCACCTGGGCAATTGTTGCTACATGAAAGAAATTATCAGGATGACTTAATGTTAAATGAATATAGCTTCCATCTTTAAGTTGTTGATTTGTATAAAAACTAATTCCACTTTCTGAGATATTAACCTGTTCAGGCACAGGTAGCATAGTCTGGACGATAGCGTCATAAAGAGACCCTGTAATCAGATTCATTTTCTGGTTAAATAAGGATAGTATTCGAGCAATTTGTTGATCTTTTTGATTTAATTGTTCTAATTCGTAGTTAATAGCATGATCAAATTGATCTAATTCTGCAAGTAGTAGAAAATAACGCGGCAATACAAAATTAGGGTCGTAAGGATCGTTAAGAGCAACATCATCAGAGATAATCTGATAATTAATCCTTAAAGCAGCATCAATGCGGGACATCACGCGACGTTCGTTCGAAGCGCCCTGATGCTGTAATGTTTCCATAATGAATTACCTCGGACTAGATGGTATGTTTAAACCAATCTCGCTGTATATAGGGTTGAGATACACTCGCGCACGGCGTAGTAATCACTTTATTTCTTTTATTGCTTTAGTTTCCATGATCGGCCTGACCTTGGGTGTAGCAGTTCTTATTACAGTTCTGTCTGTCATGAATGGTTTTGACCGAGAGTTAAAAAACCGTGTTTTGGGCATGATACCTCAGGCCACAGTTTCTTCAACCCAGATTTTAACAGATTGGCCCGAACTTGCAAAAAAAGTCGAGAGCCACGAACATGTTACTGGTGCAGCACCATTTACCCAGTTACAGGGGATGCTAACTGCACAAGGCCAAGTTGCAGGTCTGATGGTAACCGGAATAGAACCCCAATATGAAAAAAAGGTTTCTATTATTCAGGACCATATGGTTGAGGGAAGCATTGATAGCCTGAAAAAAGGTGAATTTGGTATTGTGCTGGGGAAACAGATGACAGATGCACTCGGCCTCGGGCTGAATGACAGTGTCACTTTAGTATTACCTGAAGCCACACCTTCACCGGCAGGGGTTGTGCCTCGCTTTAAACGTTTCAAAATTGTAGGCATTTTCAGTATTGGGGCTGAAGTAGATTCTATGATGGGCTATATTGCCTTAAATGATGCTTCGACTTTGTTACGTTTGCCGGATGGTGCTCAGGGTGTACGTCTGAAGCTGGATGATATCTTCAGTGCACCTCAGGTAGCTAGCTCGATAGCCCGTGAATTACCAGGGAATTTCTATGCTTCGGACTGGACCTATACTCATGGGAACCTGTTTAGTGCCATCCAGATGGAAAAAGCGATGGTAAGTCTGCTCCTGTTTCTAATCGTTCTGGTTGCTGCATTTAATATTGTTTCTTCTCTGGTCATGGTAGTGACCGATAAAAAATCTGATATCGCTATTTTAAGAACACTAGGTGCATCACCCGCTACAATTACCCGTATATTTATGGTACAGGGAACAGTAATTGGAGTCATCGGGACAGTATCAGGCGCAATTTTAGGAATTATTTTTGCCTCAAGTATCAGCAGCTTTATTTCATGGCTGAATAATGCTTTTGGTCTGCACCTGTTTGATGCCTACTTTATTAATTATTTGCCTTCTTATCTCAGATGGCAAGATGTCGTAGTCATCGTCAGTCTGTCTCTGATTTTAAGCTTTCTGGCAACTATTTATCCGGCACTGCGTGCAGCTAAAATTCAACCTGCCGAGGCTTTACGTTATGAATAATACAGTACTTGAAGCCCGTAATATCTATAAGCATTTCACGGATGGGAAATCAACCGTAGAGGTGATTAAAGGCTTATCTTTAGAGATCAAGGCGGGTGAGTTTACGTCGATTGTCGGAGCCAGTGGCTCTGGTAAAAGCACCTTGCTACATGTTTTAGGGGGTCTAGACCGACCAACTGAGGGTGAGGTGTTTTTAAATGGACAGCGCTTTGACAATTTAGGTGAAGCTGAACGTGGTTTTATGCGTAACCAGTATCTTGGGTTTGTCTACCAATTTCATCATTTACTGCCAGAGTTTACTGCTTTCGAAAATGTAGCAATGCCCCTGATGCTGCGCAAAAAAACACAATTTAAAGAAGCCAAACAGCAAGCAGAATACTTGCTGGAACGGGTCGGCCTGTCACACCGGATAACCCATAAACCAGGCGAATTATCTGGTGGTGAGCGTCAGCGTGTAGCTTTGGCGCGGGCATTGGTAACCAAACCTGCTTTAATGCTGGCTGATGAGCCGACAGGTAACCTGGACCGTAAAACTGCTGTAGGTATCTTTGAGTTATTAAGCGAACTGCGTCAGGAATTGAACATGGCAATGCTGATTGTGACTCATGATGAGCAGCTGGCCCAAGCTGCCGATTCAATTCTGCATATGCAGGATGGCTTATGGGTGAACGCGTAAGTCGGAGATAATCTGATCATTAACCTTGTTAAAGCCCATCAGTATGGGCTTTAATTATTTTAATAAGTTATAAATATAAAAATCATGTGGAAAATTATTTTATTGGCCTGGATTGCTGGAATCTCGGTCATGGGGAAAACTTTTAACTTACCTGTTTTTCTGTTACCTGTACTGATGATCTTCAGCGTAGGTTCAGGGCTATTATATTGGTATCAATATAGTAAGCTAGAGTCGCACCATCCGATTCCATGGTTATCTAGAGCAGTTTTTATTCTAGCCTTGGGCATCCTGACAGGCACATTGGGTTATCGCTACGCTGACCATGCGCTAGAACAACGTCTAGATAACAGGGAAACAGAAACAAGAAATATTGAAGCAGTTGTTTATATACGACATATTGATGAGCGTTCTGAAAAGCAGATCAGGCAAAAAGTGGAAGTACTTGACCAGAAAAAACAGCCTGTTCAATGGTGGCTCACATTTAAAAATATACCTGAGCAACCTATAAAATTTGAGTTAGGAGAATATTACCGGATTTATGGGGAAGTTATGCCTGCTCATGGCTATGCCATGCCGGGAGTATTTGATCAGGAAAAATGGTTTATTCAGCAGAATATCATGGCCAGTGTAAAAATCTGGAAAATAGAGAAATTGGACCATGATGCAGTTTACCGGCTTGGTTTTAATCAATATCTAAATAATCAACAGGGTTGGATCAATGGTTTTTTATTATTGATGGAGCGGCAGCGCTATCATTTTCGTACTTTTATTCAAAATAGCACACTGAAAAATAAAGGCCTGATTTTAGCACTTCTTACAGGTGATAAAAGCTTACTTTCCTCTGAAACAGAAGAACAATTTCAGCGGCTGGGAATCAGTCACCTGCTGGCAATTTCTGGTCCACACGTATTAATTTTCGCAGCTCTGGTCAGCTGGGTATTGCAAACCCTGATACGGCTGTATTGTCCAAAACTCTATTTAAGCTTGCCTCGTCCTTATCTGCTGGTTTTCCCTTTCTGTTTTTGTGTATTACTTTACAGCGCTTTTGTCGGTTTCGAGATTCCGGCTCTACGAACACTGCTCATTACTCTGCTAGGGAGTAGCCTGCTTTTATTAAGACAAAAAATCCAGGCATTAAGCTTATTGCTGGCAAGTGCCAGTTTACTATTATGGATAGATCCTTTTAGTGTTCTCTCGGCAGCTTTCTGGCTTTCTTTCGGGGCCTGTTTTATTCTGTTGCGTATTTATGAAAGTATAAATCGGCAGCCTGCCCAACCGGCTTTTAACTGGAAGCAAAGAGTTTTAACTGCTGGAAAGTTACTGATTGAATCACAAGGGAAAATTTTTATTGCTCTCTTTCCGTTAGTACTGATTTTTTTCAAACAGGTAAGCTGGATTGCGCCATTGACCAATATTCTTGTCATTCCATTATTAGGTGCTGTCGTAGTGCCGCTAGATATACTGGCTGCATGTCTTTCCTATATTATTTCTCCTTTGGGCCTGCTTTTATTTCATTGTAGCGATTTAGGCTTGAATTTAGGCTTGTGGATATTAGAAATACTGGACCATCTGTTTAATCCCCAATTACAGGGGATTGCATTTACACCGCTGCTTATTGTGAGCCTCAGTATCGGCCTGATTATTTTATATTTGCCTCGATCTGTTATTCCTAAAGCTTGGGCGCTGTTATGTTTTGTACCAGTTTTTACGAGTAGGGCACCAGACTCGGATTTTAAGTTAACCATTTTAGATGTGGGGCAGGGCCAAGCCATTCTACTTCAGAGTAGTCAGCAAAAAATAATGTTAGATACAGGCGGTTACTATGATGAAACCAAATTCAGTATAGGCCAGCAAATTCTTGCACCATTTTTATTTTCCCAAGGGATAGCTCGCTTAGATCGGGTGCTATTAACTCATCTGGATCAGGATCATAGCGGGGCACTCTTACCATTAAGCCAAAAAATTAAAATCGATGAAGTAATAGCCAATACTCAGTTACCTGAAACATGGAATATAAAACAGTCATCACCATGCCGGGAAGGACAAAGCTGGTCTTATCAGAATTTTAAGGTCCAGGTATTATCACCTGGCTTAAATACTTACCAATCAATGGTAGAAGCCAATCCGAATGAATATTCATGTGTGTTATATGTGCAATTAAACCAGGCCCAGCCTTACCGGAATTTCTTGATTATGGGAGATGCTGGCTGGCCAACTGAATATGAACTCATGAAAAAGTATCCCGAGCTTCAAGTCGACGTACTAGTACTGGGTCACCATGGCAGTAAGCACAGTTCTGCTTACAGTTTTCTAAAATATTTTCATCCTAAGCTGGCAATTGCCTCAGCAGGACAGAATAACCGTTATGGTCACCCGACCAAAAAAGTTAAGGTACGTCTAAAGGCACTTGATATTCCACTTCTTTTAACTGCCCAGACCGGTAATATCGAATTTTATCAAGAAGCTGACAGACAAATAAATTACACGCTCTATAGAGAGCAGTGGAAATGGTTAAGGATTAAGTAAGATTTCTGTTGTGCTGCCGCAGCTGATCCACTTTTTGTAGTGCCTCAGCTTTATCAAGCGTATAAATGGAGCGTAATTCTGGGTGAGCCTTAAAACGTTTATAGCTCCAGTGGTAATGTTCGGGATAGCGTGTAATCAAATCTTCGATCACATGATGAATAACTTGGGTACCTTCTACAGCACTGCCTTCATAAATTTTCTCATCAATTGGTTCAATAAACATATTAAAGCCATCCTGTTCATTACGGATGGCGTAAAGAAGCAAAGTACTGGCCTTGGTTTTTTGAATCAGCTTGGCGCTCAGGCTGCTTGAGGCTAAGGGTACACCAAAGTATTCCACCAGATCACCACCCACATTGGGTGTATGGTCAGGCAAGATAACAGTTGTGCCTCCCTGTTTAAGCGCCTTAAAAATCTGGCGAACACCAGTTTCATCTGTAGGAACCAGATTGGCCTGCTCACGGCTGCGCGCTTCGCGGACGAACTGATCTGCATATGGGTCTTTGACCGGTTTATAGAGAATGGTCATTGATGTATATTGCGAACACCAGGAGTTCATAATCTCCCATGTGCCAAAGTGCGGAACGATCAGGACTAATCCTTTTTTGGCTGCCACCGCCTGATGAAAATAATGCTCGCCTACAATTTTATGAATTCTTGAAATATTCTTCTCTGTACTTGAGCCCCAAATACTAAAAAATTCAAAGTATGACTGTATTTCATTACGTATAGCCTGACGAATGATCTGATTACGCTTTTCGGTCAGCAGATATGGAAAAGCAATCTCCAGATTCAGATTTATTGTTTTTGAGGTATTCGACAGTTTTAAAGTATTCACCAGACCTGCAAGTATACGAGCAATAAAGCGTGATACTCGTATAGGCTGGCGACTAATGATTTTCAAAAGACGATAAGATAAAGGCTGGGAATTTGAGCTAGTCATTATTTAAATGTAGGATTCTGCTTAACAAACGTAAAAGAAAAAATATTATAAGTTAAAAAGCTTTATTTAGACAGTTTTTCATTTTCCAGTGTATATAATGAAGATATTTTACTTTTCGGATAAATATATATGTCGGATTGGCCGCCAAAACCTAATAATGAAGTTCCAAGTTCAGACAGCAGAAGCGGTAAAGAGTGGCAGATACTAGAAAAAGCTGTACTGGCTTCTGTTGAAGAACAGCGCCGTAGCCGTCGCTGGGGAATATTTTTTAAGTGTTTGACTTTTGCCTATATTCTATTGCTTTTGCTCATGATGGGTAGGGGCTGTACTACGGCAACTACCAGTGGGGCAGGTTCAAGTTCAAATGCTCATCTGGCTGTGATCGATATTATTGGTACGATTGACTCTAGTGACCGTTCCGTAAATAGTGAAGATACCAATAAAGCTTTGAAACGTGCATTTGAAGCAAAAAACAGTCAGGCAATTGTGCTCAATATCAATTCACCTGGGGGGTCACCTGTCCAGTCAGATGAGATCTGGCAGGAAATTCGCTATTACAAACAGCAGTATCCTGAGAAGAAAGTATATGCATTAATTGGTGATATGGGAGCCTCAGGCGCTTATTATATTGCTTCGGCTGCTGATGAAATCTGGGTTAATCCATCCAGTTTGGTCGGCTCAATCGGTGTGATCATGCCAAACTATGGGGTGGTTGGCCTTGCGCAGAAACTGGGTGTTGAAGACCGGACATTAACTTCAGGCGACAATAAAGATATTCTGAGCATGACTAAACCAGTCAATCCTGCACAGAGGGAGCATGTACAGGCGGTCTTGGACAATGTGCATAGTCACTTTATTGCTGCTGTAAAAGAAGGTCGTGGCAAGCGCCTGAAGAGTAATGACCCTGCAATTTTTTCAGGATTATTCTGGAGCGGTGAGCAGGCAGTTAAACTGGGCGTTGCAGATCGTACCGGAAGCATGAACAGTCTTAAACGTGAGCTTAAACTGGATAATGTTCTGGATTATACAGTTCAGCGTAGCCCATTTGAATCGGTACTTGGCCAGGTAGGTTCTGAAATAGGCCAGGGCTTTAGTGAATCAGTTACCCAGCAACTTAAAATTCAGCAGGATACCAAGCTGCAATAATGAATATAAAGGGATATATGACGAAGCCATTAATACACTTTGCACATGCCAATGGCGTGCCTTCAAAAGTTTATGAAAAGTTGTTTGAACAGTTGCGTGATGAATACGATATTATTTATGTGCCTTTGATTGGCCCAGATAAACGTTATCCAATTACCAATCACTGGCCTCATCTGGTAGAGCAGATCATCGACAGCATCGTTCGGCAGGCTCATGGTCGCAAAGTTATCGGGCTTGGACATTCGCTAGGTTCAGTTCTCACGATGATGGCTTCTTATCAACGTCCCGAGTTATTTTCACAGGTCATTATGCTAGACCCGCCGTTGATTATGGGAAAAGCATCTTTTGTTTTCCATATGGCTAAATGCTTTAAACCCCAACTGGTAGATCAGATGACTCCAGCAGGGTTATCGGTGCGGCGACGTGATCATTGGGAGTCGCGCGAGCAGGCAGGCGAGTTACTTCGCACTAAAGGTTTCTATAAAGATTTTGATGCAGACTGTTTTCAGGCCTATCTGGAATATGCATTAACTGAAGATCCGGTAAGGGGTGGCGTAACTCTGACCATCCCTAAAAATGATGAAGTAGAAATCTTTAGGAAGAATCCTTCGCTCTGGTGGTTACCGATGGCAAAACCGAAAATACCGGTGCATCTTGTGGTCGGAGATCAAAGTGTTTTTCTTAAACGGCGTTTTCCACACATAGCCAAGAAAAAAATCGGTATTTCTTTTAGCATAGCCGAGGGCGGCCATATGTTCCCGTTAGAACATCCTGTTGAGGTGGGCCGATTGGTAAAACAGCTGATCCATGCATAAATGATGAGCCAATAAAAAAAGCGCCTATACTTAGGCGCTTTTTTTATTGGCATAAATTGTATTATAACTTGCAGAACTGCACTGGTTCAGTTAGTAGAGAGTTTCTATAAAGTACAGAGCCATCTTCTAGATGCTGAACGGCGCCAGTACAGATCCATTCAACCACCTGAGGGTAAACCAGGTGTTCTAACTCATGTACACGGTTTGCTAAAGTCTCAACTGTATCAGTTCTTTTAACCGAAAGTATTCCCTGCGCTAGTGCCTGACCCGCATCTAATTCAGCTGTCACATAATGAACTGTACAGCCATGATATACATCACCTGTATTAATTACACGCTGATGAGTATGCATACCTTTATAATAAGGCAACAGGGAAGGGTGAATATTCAGCATTTTCCCTTCCCAGGCTTTGACAAATTTTTCACTTAAAATCCGCATAAAGCCTGCTAGCACGACCAGATTAACTCCCCAGTCAAGCAGCTGCTGATGCATAACGTCATCAAATGCTTCCCGGCTTGGATACTGTTTATGTTCAACAAGAGCAGTCTTAATTCCTGCCTGTTTAGCACGTTCTAGAGCATAAGCATCAGGCCGGTTGGACAGTACACCAACAATTTGGCCTGATAGTTTGGCATCGATCAGGGCCTGCAAGTTAGATCCACTGCCCGAAACGAGTACAGCAATTTTAATCATATGAAATTACGCGAAGATCACACGAATTTTTTCATCTGCACCTTCAACAGATTCAGCATTGTCAACAATGTGACCCATTATCCATGCTTTTTCGCCGAGGTTATTTAGCGTGTTAACCGTTCTCTCAGCATCTGCCGCATCAACAGCCAATACCATACCTACGCCACAGTTAAATGTGCGGTACATTTCAAATTGTTCAACACCACCTTCCTTTTGAAGAAGCTTAAACAATTCTGGCCATTCCCAAGAAGATTCATTAATGACTGCTTGAGCACCATTTGGAAGTACGCGCGGTAAGTTACCCGGTAAACCGCCACCTGTGATGTGTGCCATTGCGTGCACATCAACCTGTTTGAGTAATTCAAGGATTGGCTTGACGTAAATGCGGGTAGGTTCCATTGCAGTATCTGCAAGTGGGCGACCATCAACGATTTGAGTTAAGTCAACATTTTTTACATCTAAAATTTTACGAAGCAGAGAGTAGCCATTAGAGTGCGCACCTGAAGATGCAATTCCAATCAGTACATCACCAGCTTTAACTTTAGAACCATCAATAATTTTGCTTTGCTCAACTACACCTACGCAGAAACCTGCCAAATCATAATCTTCACCTTCATACATGCCTGGCATTTCAGCAGTTTCACCACCCACTAACGCACAGCCAGCAAGTTCGCAACCTGCACCAATTCCTGTAACAACATTTGCAGCAACCTCTACGTTTAAGTGGCCTGTTGCATAATAGTCAAGGAAGAACAATGGCTCTGCACCACATACAAGAAGGTCATTTACGCACATTGCCACCAGGTCCTGACCAATCGTGTCATGACGGTTTAAATTCAGTGCTAAACGTAATTTGGTACCCACACCATCCGTGCCAGATACGAGAACAGGTTCTTCATAACCTTTAGGAATTTTACAAAGTGCACCAAAACCACCAAGTCCGCCCATCACTTCAGGACGTGAGGTGCGCTTGGCAACAGATTTGATTCGATCGACTAATGCGTCTCCCGCTTCAATGTCGACACCTGCATCTTTGTAGCTTAAACCAGTATTTGGGGTAGAAGTTGAGTTGCTCATAATGAAGTCTCCGCGTTCGCGCGGGGGATTATAACCTGAATATACGAAACTCTTATGTTATTTATGCTCTAAAATGCTATTTTACTAAAATATTTCTTTTTTCATAATGATTAGATACTTATAAAAGGCGTGTTTCCATGGTCGACCGTACCTTACGTCGTATTTTTATTCTTGCGGCGATTGCATTATTACTTTGGGTGCTTTACCTGCTAAAACCGGTAGTCATACCATTTTTAATGGCCTTTCTGATTGCTTATCTATTTAGTCCGCTAGTGGCATGGCTCCACAAATATCATTTACCGCGCTGGCTCTCGATCAGTATTGTCTTTATTGGAATTGGTATTCTCCTGGTACTGGCAATCTGGTATGTGGTGCCTTTGGTCTGGCAGCAACTGGTTTATGCGCGTGACAGTATTCCAGCAGGTATACATTGGTTAAACGCGACCTTTTTACCTTGGGTTTCTAATACATTTAATGTCGAGCAGATGGAAATTGATACTGAACAGATTTCTACTGTAGTCATGGATTATATTCAGACCAATTATAGTGCAGATAGTATTCAGACCATGTTGCTACGTCTGGCGCAATCCGGATTAAATTTCATCCAGATTGGCGGTACAATTGTTCTGATACCAATTATTGCTTTTTACTTTCTGCTGGACTGGGACCGGATGCTGAACAGTATGCGTCGCCTGATTCCACGGCCTTATGAAAAAAATACTATTCAGGTAGTTCATGAATGCCATAATGTATTAGGTGCCTTTGTTAAAGGGCAATTCTTGGTCATGATCCTGCTGGGAATTGTTTACGCAGTAGGTTTACAGCTGATTGGTCTTGAAGTCGGGCTGATCATTGGAATGGTTGCCGGGCTTGCCAGTATTATTCCTTATCTGGGTTTTGCCGTAGGGATTATTGCCGCAGTCATTGCGACATTGTTCCAGTTCGGTTTGGACTGGACCCAGCTAATTCTGGTTGGTGTCGTCTTTATGGTGGGTCAGGCGGTAGAAGGCTATATCCTGCAGCCTTTCCTACTCGGTGATAAGATAGGTTTATCACCTGTTGCTGTTGTATTTGCTGTGTTGGCCGGTGCACAGCTAGCTGGTTTTTTCGGTATGCTCATTGCTTTGCCAATGGCTGCAGTGATTGTAGTACTGCTTAGACATTTACGTGAATACTATGAACACAGTACATTCTATGGTCCACCTAATCTGATGGGAGATAAAGGTACGGACAGTCTCATTATAGATGCCGAACAGGTAAACCTTGATATTGAGCTTGAAAAGTCGCAAGATACTGAAAAGACAGTTCATATTGATACTAAATAACGATAGGATATGGCCAAATATATGCGTCAGCTGCAACTGGATATAGAACTTCAACTTGATGCCCGGATCAGTGATTTTTCCGGGCCAAGCTGGGGGCCTGTAGTAGATGCAGTCCGGCAGTTGCATGCTGGTCTCATGAACCGGTTTTATATTTATGGTGCAGCAGGCTCAGGTAAAAGCCATCTTCTGTCTGCGATTTGCGATTCCTATATGGAGGTAGGTAAATCTGCCATTAAAGTTTCACTCCTTGAACTCCTGGATGCGCCTATTGAAGCAATTACATCACTGGAAAAATATGATCTGGTTGCACTGGATGATATCGAAGCTATAAGTGGTGTTCCACATTGGCAGCGTGCCGTTTTTCATCTTATTAATTATAATAATGAAGAGGGAGGGCAGCTGATTTTTTCCTCACGGTTTGCACCAATGGAATTGAAACTTGAACTACCTGATTTGCAGTCACGGCTAACTCAGGCGGTCAGTGTAAAAGTGCCCAACGGTAGTCTCTATGCAGATCGTCAAGCACTAGTTCATTCAGTACTAGCACGCAGGGGCGTACAGCTAGACCAACAGATTATTGATTATCTTTTATTACATGGGCCACATCAGGCAGCACGTCTTTTACAAACTTTAGAACAATTGGAAACCTTGCTCAAGGGAGAGCGAACACGGCTTTCAAATATGACTTTGCGCCAGATATTTGCCTTAATTGATGAGTATGGCCGGTAAACGGAAAAATCTTGAGTAATTACTCAAGCTGTGACACAGTACAGAAAAATAATTCGATGTTGCACGGAACTGCAGCTTAAGAATAAAAAATAGAAATAAAGTATAAGGAGATGGATATGCTCAAACAGAGCATAGGCATAGCTATGTTATGCATTGCGGGGCAGGCCTATAGTGCTGACATTGTGGTAACAACAACTGAAGATATATCCTCTGCAAATGATAAACAATGCTCGCTTCGGGAAGCAATTGAATATATCAATCTGGGTTTACCTGAAGCTGGCTATAATGGATGTGGTGGGAAATCATCTACTTCTACGATTTTGCTTGAAAAAAAAGCAGTCTATAAACTCAGCAATCATATTAACATCAAGGCTGACCTGTCGATCAGAACCAGTTATACCACCGATGTTAATGATAAGGATGTACCCGGTTTAAATAACGCCACAATTCAGATGCTGGGTAATGATAATATTTTCCGCATTGATGATAGTAAAAAAACTTTAGCGACAGTCAGTCTAAGAGAAATTACTTTGCAGGGATGTGGGGCCAGTCAATGTACCGAACAGGGAGGGCTAATTTATAATAATGAATATCTGACTTTGGAATACACCCGTCTATATAATGGATCAGCAGCCCAAGGCGGAGCAATATATAATATGGGCCAGCCAGAGGCTGAAATTGCTGCCAGTATAGTTGAAATAAAATCAAGCCTTATTGAAAACAATAAAGCTCTGGCAGGTGCTATTTTATATACTCATGCTCCTGAGTTCCGGATTTCAAATTCAGTATTTCGTGAAAATAATACAACTCAGACAGGTTCCAGCAATATTTATTCGGCCAGCCGTCTAGAAGAAAATAAGATTACTGATTTTCCTCAAGCTAGGGCTTGGGTAAATAGTAGTACTTTTTTAAAAAATCAGGGCCATATTATTAACTTGCGTGACGGGATCGGGTTAAACAATCTGACCATTGTCGGTAATCAGGCTGGTATTTTATTCGATGCACCTTTAGGTAAAGGATACTTGGCCAACAGTATCATTTTAGGAAATCCTTATCCTAGTGGTCAGCAGGCTAACTGTACTTTTGCCGAAAATGACCAAAGCACTCTACAGAATAATCTGGTCAGTCAGGAATGTGGATTAGGTGCTACCCATTATCCTAATGAATATTGGTCCGGTACACAGCTGATTGCGGGAGAGACCTTACAAGGTGCGTGTAAGAGTATGTCGCAGGACCCTAATAGCCTGTTATGTCCCTATAGTCAGCCTAAAGATACATTCTTGGGATATTTTCGTCCCCGTATCCTGCTAAGTTATAACAGTCTGGCGGATTCACCTATAGTCAATAAAGGTAAAAATTCATTTAATCCTGATATCAAAATAGTGGGCTGTGAAGCTGCTGACCAGCGCAAACAGGCGCGAGATTCAAATAATATATTTTGCGACCGTGGAGCAATTGAAATTATTGTCCCAACGACAGTAAGTCTGGTGGGTGAAGATATACGCACTGGTGGTCAGGCCAAAATTTCGGTTGCCGATTTACTTGGAGATAGCGACCTGATTCCTAAAGAACAATGTAACGCAATCTTAGGCCCTCATCCATCTGGAGAAGCATGGCAGGCTGGCTGTATACAAGTTGTACAAACAGTGACTCAATCTAAGGGGACATTAAAGATTGATGAGGAAGGTAATCTGGTCTATACCCCGAATGGTGGCTGGCATGGAACTGATATTTTTAAGATCCGTCTGGTGACTACTTCTACGCGCTTTAACCAGAATATTCCTTATATGGAAATTAATGTACAGGTCAGACAAGAACCTGAAAACCACATGGAAAGTGACAAAATTAAAACTTCCGGTGGGGCACTCGGAATGTTCAGTTTATTTACGCTTTTAGCATTAGTCGGGCTACGTCGGTATACAAAATAATTAGGGCCAAATAATGAAAATTTATAAAAAGGGGCTATTGAGCCTGATGATACTGACGGCCATGACTTTGATGGCTGCAGAAGACAAGACTATTTATGTCAATACGTTTGAAGATGAAGATGGTGAAAACCTGAATAAGTGTTCGCTACGTGAAGCCCTGGTTGCAGCCCGTAAAAATATTGCATATGGCGGGTGTGCAGCAGGAAATACTGGAACTGGTCAGCTAGACAGAATTCAATTGCAAGCCGGAGAATATATACTTAAGAGAGAGTTGCGGCCAGAAAGTGCGGTCAAGATTTATGGAGAAACACCGTTCGATTACAAGACAAAAGATCCTTTAACACACCAGTATCCGGCACGTGGGCCTATAAGAACAGTTATCAACGGAAATCATACCTCCCGAATTTTCAATACTTCAGAAACCCAAGCCAGTATCTTTCTTGAAAATATTGAACTGAAAAATGGTTATTCCTCTGCTGAAGGAGGAGCATTATTCATAGCTGGCCCACTAAATATGACAAATACGGCTATTAAAGATTCTAAGTCGGATAAAGCAGGTGGTGCTGTTTATATCATTGCACAAAACCTAGAAAAACAGATGACTTTAGTAAACACCCTAATTCAAGGAAATCAGGCAAAAATTGGAAGTGCTTTTGCCATGGACTGTTCAGCAAATCTGTTGGGTACCCAGCCTGCTATCAGTGTAGAGCGTAGTAGCTTGGTTCAAAATGGTACAATAAATGACCGCAGTACGATTGAGTTATGCGGCTTAACACGTGTTTCCTTAAGTGCCAATACTATTGCCCGGAATAAAGCAAATCTGGTAGATGGTCATATTATTCGTGCGGTATCTGAGCTAGGCCGTCCATTATACTCCGCCTCATCTCTCGCTTTAATCAGTAATACCATTGTAGAAAATCAGGCCAATAGTACGTTTTATTTTGATGAAAACAGTACCAAGGCTTTAGCCTTTAATGTTTTAGCTTTCAATACAGGCAAATCCTGTGACTTTGTCCGTAAAGACAGTAATAGCCAGAATAAGACACTGGGGCTAACTCTGGCATACAATGCACTACAACTTGGCAATGTGGAAGGTCAATGTGTATTGCCTGAAGAACTATTAAAAATACAGACAACGGTAGACCTGAGCAATATCTCACGTCAAAGCGTTCTATCTGATTATCAGCAACCCTCAAAATACAATCTCTATCTACCGCTCTATTATCCTAAGGACAATCAGAATGCTTCAGATCTGGTGAACACAGGCGCAACACAGGATTGCAGTACACTTGATCAGCGCGGACTGGCCCGGATTACAAATGGTACTTTAACTTTAAATCCTGAGATGAAAAATACCTGTGAAATCGGTTCTGTAGAGCGCATGCGCCTAACAGCAGCTGATATTACAGATTTAAAGAATCTGTCTATTGTACAAGTTCTAGATACCTATCAAAAAGAAGCTGACAACTTGAAAGAGGGCATAAAAGAAATAGAAGATACTGAAGAGCAGGCTATTTATCAAAAAGAGTTGAGCGAATTAGAACGTCTAATTGCCAATATCAAGTTAACACAGAAGTATCGTACCATTTACATTGATCCTTTTACGCTGGCTTTACCAAGTGAAGAAGAATTTCTCAACGAAAATGGCAAGCTTGAATTGCGTCCAAAAGAACTCAGTACAGATCAGTATAGTATCGAAACGCATAAATACGGTGTAGGTTCAGTTTCTGGTAATGGTGCAGATTTTAAGTTTAATGGGCAGCAAGATGAACATCTGTTTTGTGAATGGGTGCCTGAGTTAAAGCGTATTATGATTTATCGGACAGATGACCAGTTATCTGCTAATACCGGTAGCGCTTATTGTGCTTATACCATCAAGGCAAAAACGGGTGAGTCTTCAACAGGACTTGTTAAAGCAGATTTTATTAATATTGCTCCAATTGCAAAAGATGATACCTATACATTACAGTATGGCTCAGACTTAAAAGTCAGTATTAATCCGCTAGAAAATGACAGTGATGATGGTGATGGTCCTACATCACAATTAAAGCTCAATACAAATAAACCAGTCTTCTTTCATGATGCAGACGGACAGGAATTACCTATACGTTTTAGCGTTATTCCTCCAGGTGTAACGGTCAGTGCAGACCGTACCGGTCCATGTCCGGGTAATTATATTCGAGAGACCTGCTATGGTGGACAGATCCATATCCAGGCCAAAAATAATTTCAGCCAGTTTAACTATCGATTTGAATATAATATTTTTGATGCTGAAGGTGAGGAATCTAATACGGCAACTATCTTGCTAGAAAATACAGCTAAGAATACTAATACCGCCGGTGGAGGAGGAAGCTTTGGAATATGGGGAATATTAAGCCTATTAGCTTTAAGCATGTATCGGTTTCGCCCTAACGTTTAAAAAAAAGCCTCGTAAGAGGCTTTTTTATTGAATTGATTGATTTTTATCTAGTTTGCCTTAAGTGCAGCAGGCATGTATTTATTCATATATTCTTGGCGGATTGATGCCCGTTGCTCTGCGGTAGTTGCCTTTTGCATTCTTTGTCTCAGATCATGCCGTTCGTGACTGCTCATCTGTTGCCAAGTTTCACGCATTTTCTGTTTTTCCTGCTCTGGCAGCTGGGTAAACCAGTCCATGCGTTGTTGTAGAGCGACACTTTGTTCTTCAGGTAATTCTTTTAAAGTCTGATAACGTTTAATCAGGGCGCGCTGTTCTTCATCGGACAAGGTGTCCCAAGTTTCATTAATCTGGGTCCCGGCATCTTTAGAAAAAATCCAGAAACGTTCGAACCCTGCAAAGCTGGTTTGTAAAAAGCTTAAGGTACATAAAGCTAAAGCCAGTTTCTTAGCTGCCATGACCGACCCTATCCTCACCTAAAACCAGTAACATTTCCAAATCTTCCACCATTTGGGGTGAAAGTTTTGGAGTAACAGCAACCTGATTTTGTGGCTGCTCTGTCATTTCCATAGAGTTGGGTAATATGACAAAACCAGTAATGGCTGCAGCAAGAGCAAAACCTGTCATCCGCCACATGCTGTAATGTGGTGATGGACGATCCTGTATGGTTTCGAGTACATGATTCATCACTACAGGTTTAGCCTTATGATGAGTAGCCAGTGTATCAAGCTTGGAAGTCACTTTTTTTGTGAAATCATCTTTATTCATCTGATGATCCTCCCATATGTGGATTTAAATGCGCTAAAGCTGTTCTTAATCCCTGAATTGCCCGATGGTAATGAGTTTTTACACTGCCCTCGGTACAATCCATAATTTCCGCAGTAGTTTGGGTATCAAAACCCTCCCATGCCCGCAACATAAAAGCCTGTTGCTGTCGAACTGGAAGTTTTGAAACAGCGGCCTGTATTTCTTCTGCAGTAACCGCTTGATCCAGAAAATCAGAAGGGTTTGGACTCGATTCATCCACGATATCCATCATTTCTTCTTCACCTGAATCCAGACTGACTTTTCTAAAAAATGAAAAAGGTTGGGCACGGCGTGCTTCCTTACGACGCCAGTCCTGTAATTTGTTATTTAAAATTGTATAGAACAGGGGGTACCATTCTTCAGTACTTTTATCACGATAGGATTTATGTAGGGAAATAAATGCTTCCTGTACCAGATCCATAGCTATGCCTTGTTGCCCCTGTGTTGCGCTTTCCATCATGACCAGAGCACGGCCCGTCACATCCTGCATAAAAAACTTCAGACGCTGCTCAGCCGTACTGGCATGTGTACTGCTGAGATGTTCTGCATCAGGCTGTTTCGGTACTAAATCCATAGAGATGGAAAATCCCGTCATTGGACACCCACTCATTATTTTGTTGGTCATCACTTAAATAACGTCAAAAATAATGTTTGGGTTGACACAGTAGATAATTATTTTTTAAGAGTTTAAAGGATTTTTAACCACAATTAGCCCTTTATTAAAATAATTTAACCTTTTAGAGCCGCTGGCGAACCATTTCAAAAAAACAGATAGAGCCTGCAACTGCCACGTTCAATGATTCTTGACCACCTGGTTGGGGAATCACGACAGCTTTTGCATGCTGTAACGCATATGCTGACGCACCCTGTCCCTCATTTCCTAAAATCCATGCACAAGGTTGTGTGAGGTCCTGCTGATAGATACTTTCAGACTGATGTGAACTGGTTAC
The DNA here is from genome assembly GCF_002307755.1 of Acinetobacter sp. UBA1297. Taxonomy (NCBI): domain Bacteria; kingdom Pseudomonadati; phylum Pseudomonadota; class Gammaproteobacteria; order Moraxellales; family Moraxellaceae; genus Acinetobacter; species Acinetobacter sp. UBA1297. Next base: position 4,786 of record NZ_DBUF01000017.1, on the reverse strand, counting down.
GAATACAGGAATTTCAAACTTCTCCAGTATGTCTTCAAGCTGGACATTTTCATAAATATTTAAAGAAAAATGAGCTCCCATACCAGCACGCAGTACTCGTGGTGACCAGAGTGAAGCTGAGCCTTGGGTACATACAACCTGCTGAATATTAGCGGCGGCAGCAGAACGTAATAATGTGCCTACATTTCCTGGGTCCTGTACATTCTCTAAAATAAGTGTATCAAGATGATATTGCAGGGGTTGAGTATTCGTCGGCAGATCAATAATTGCGAGACAGGCCAAACTTGTACCCAAGGTACTTAAATCACGATAAAGAGCTTCACTCAAGACAAATACATGACCCTGATAATATTCAAGGATCTGTTCAAAGTCTGGGTGATTTAATGCCTGTTCAGTACTGAACAGTGAGTGAATTTTTTTATTTTCCTGGAGCCAGCTCAGACAGAGATGGGTTCCTTCAAGAATAGTTTGCCGCTGTTTTTTACGGTAACTGTTCTGTTCAATAAGTCCCCGTAAATGTTTAATTTTAGGGTTATCTTTAGATTCAAGAAAAATAATTGACATAAGTAAAGAATCCACAGAGATGAGTAGTTAAACCCATCTCTGTATAAATAAATTATTGGTGATAGCCTGTAACCAGCTCAACTTCATTTTTGGAACCAATAATCACTGGCACGCGCTGATGCAGATCGGTCGGCTCAATTTCTAAAATGCGTACGCGACCTGTAGTTGCAGCACCACCAGCCTGCTCAATAAGCATACTCATTGGATTTGCTTCATACATCAGACGTAAACGGCCCGCTTTTTTAGGATCTTTTAAATCATATGGATAAAGGAAAATCCCGCTACGGCAGAGAATACGGTGAATATCGCCAACCATACAGGCAACCCAGCGCATATTAAAGTCTTTAGCACGTGTAGAAGTTTTTCCAGCCAGCAGTTCATCAATATAACGCTTAACCGGTTCTTCCCAGTGGCGCTGATTTGAGGTATTGATAGCAAATTCCTGGGTATCAGCTGCGATCTGAATATTCTCTGCGGTTAAAACAAATTCCTGGCTGTCTGGATTAAAGGTGAAGAATACAACGCCTGCACCCACAGTCAGTACCAGCATTGTGGAAGGGCCATATAGAACATAACCGGCAGCAACCTGCTGAGTCCCTGCCTGCATGAAGTCAGCAGCCTGAGTTATATGGTTTTTTGCAGGTAAAATTGAAAAAATAGTTCCTACACACATATTGATATCAATATTGCTTGAACCATCTAACGGGTCAAATAATACCAGATATTGACCATTTTCCTGAGCAGGCGTAAATTCATCAAGCTCTTCTGAAGCCAGCCCGCCTACTTGGGGATGTACTTTTAATGCATCAATCAAATAATCATTAGAAATAACATCAAGTTTTTTCTGGGTTTCACCTTGTACATTTTCATGCTCTGCGCTGCCCAAAACACCTGCAAGTGCACCCTTTTGTAAAGTCTGATCTATTACTTTACAGGTATCGGCAATAGTGCTGATAACTTGAGCCAGCTCAGGCGTTAAATTCCCAGTTTGTTGTTGTAAATATTGGGACAAGGTGTAATTGGTCATACCAAAAAGCTCCAGCAAAGAGAAAATAGATGTATAAAAAGAACTGGGCTATTTTAGAGGAGAACCAATGTAATTAACAATTTTATTGCGTGATGAGATGTGTTGTTTTTGCGCTTGCAACTCTACACGAACATGCTATGTTGAATTATGTTCATAAAAAAGGAAGTAGATCTATGACGACCAAACATTTTGATGCGACTCCAACTCCAAATGAGCCAATTAAGCTGGATAATATCTCAACTGAAAAAGTGAAAGAAGCTTGGGAAAGTTATGAAGCGAAACCTGAATACAAAGAATTTAATAAGCATGACATGATTGAAGCCATGCAAAAAAATGAAGAAGATAAAAAGTTGGAGAATTAAAAAAGCGCCCAACAGATGTTGTGCGCTTTGCTCTTGGAAATTTGAGCGTTTAATTATTTGAGTAATGGCGGTACAGCTTCGTAGTTGATTTCTACACGACGGTTTTCTTTCCAGGCTGCTTCATCATGGCCAGGATTAATTGGCATCTCTTTACCATAGCTCACAGCTTCAAGCTGATTGGGGTTTACACCATTTGTCACTAAATAGCTTTGTACTGCTTTGGCACGACGTTCACCCAATGCCATATTGTATTCACGTGTACCACGTTCATCGGTATGGCCAGTTAAAGCAACTTTTGAATTGGCATTTGCCATCAGGAACTGGGCATGAGCCTGTAGGGTTTGATAATCCTCATTGCTCAGATCACTGCTATCATAGTCAAAGTATACAACACGTTTTGCTAAATAAGCACGATTCGCTGCTGTAACACCTTTAGCTGAAGCACCAGCCATATTCTGTGCATTTAGTGCCGCGTCTTCACTTAGACCGGTTGTGTTAACACTCGTACCCGCTGTAGTTGGAGTGGTAGTGGTCGTAACATCTGAAGTAGGTTTACGGTTGGCACAACCAGTAATAACTAGGCTGGCAGCCAGTAAGGGAAGAGTTAAATATTTTACTGCGTTCATCTTAATCTCCATGAAAAAATTGTTATAGCCAGTTAAATTATTTGGGAGCCCAAGCAGGCTCACGAACTTCGCCTTGTTCACTTGGTAGATTCATCCGGAAGCGCCCATCAGTTGACATAATTGCCAGTAATCCCCGGTTACCTTCACGGGTAGCATAAACGACCATCTGGCCATTTGGAGAAAAACTTGGAGATTCATCTAGACTGGTTGGGGTAAGAATGTTGGTAATGCCAGTAGCAATATCCTGAATGGCAACTTTATAGTTGCTTCCGGCTGGGCGGTGTACCAGTGCGACTTTTTTGCCATCTGCACTTAAGGTACCGCGCGCATTAAATGCACCTTTAAAAGTCAACCGCTTGACTGAGCCGTCTGCAAAGCTGTAACGGTAAATCTGTGCTGAACCGCCACGATCGGAAGTAAAAATAAAAGATTTACCGTCTGGTGCATATCGGGCTTCTGTATCGATGGCAGAATCATTAGTCATACGTTTAAGCTGACGGGTAGTCAAATCCATCTGGTAAACTTCAGGGTTTCCATGCATGGACGCTGTGAAGAGCATAGACTGTCCGTCTGGAGAGAAACTTGGTGCACCATTAAGACCACGGAAACTGGCCAGTACTTCACGTTGCCCAGTAGCCAGATCTTGCACGTAAATCGCAGGGCGCTTGGTTTCAAACGAGACATAAGCCAGTTTTTTTGCATCTGGTGTCCAAGCTGGAGACAGAATCGGGTCACGTGAAGAAAGGACAGTACGCGGCTGTTCACCATCAGTGTCAGCGATCTGTAAGGTATAACGCTGTTCTGGGGTTGCCGGATTGCGCAGTACATAAGCAATACGGCCACTAAAATCACCAGGAATACCTGTCAGGGCCTGATAGATTGCATCACTGATCATATGGCCAGCCTGACGTATACGTGAAGCGGGGACAGTTAAAAGTTCATTTAACAGATAGGTCTGCTTCTCGACATCATAAAGCTGGTAATGCACTTCATACGAATCACCTGCGACAGACTTGATACTACCTGTCACTACATAAGGGATTTTAGTCGCTTGCCAGCTTTGCGCATTAATATTATTGAGTGCAGCGCTAGCCGGAAGATTTTTTGATGAACTGGTAAAGCGCCCTGAACGATTCAAGTCACTTTCAACTATTGGATAAATAGACTGATCATTTGCAAAGGGTACAATTGCTATTTTTGGAGCTTCTTCAGGAGCCTTTGCAATTTCAAGGTGTAACTGGGCAAAAGCTGTAGTGGTGATGGCCGGACTAAAAACAGCTGTTAAGGCAAGGGCTAAAAGAGTTTTACGCGTCATATTCATAATCGCAGGGCGCTCAATTCCATGATTCTGGGGTATGGGAATGCTAATTTGTAACATGATGACATAATTTAAATCTATTTAAAGCATGTAAATATGACTATCTCGTGAGAAGTCAGAACCATCTTATAACTAAAGAAATAGATACCCCAAGTTATAGGTTTCAGAAAATTATAAAGAGTAAAATTAATATATTGATATTAAAATCAAAATAACCCAATCCTATCGATAAAAAATAAAACTCGGTCAATTTATTTAAACACCCTCAAAAGAGGGTGGTTTTTTTATTTAGCAGTAAATGTAGAGGTAAAGGTACGTGCTTCACGTCGTGCATCGGCATCAGATGGCATTGGATAAGGAGCGGCTGCCCTTACCGCAGCTTCTACACTGGCTTTCATATCTGGGTCACTTGAATTCACTACCACTGAGAGAACAGCTCCACTATCACTTAAAGTTACACGTGCTGTTGCCTTGTTACCAGAAGAGCCATTAGGTATATCCCAAGCACGTTTAATTTTATTTTCAAAATCACGTTTGGCAGATGAAGCAATTTTTTTAGCTTCAGCTTTTTTATCAGCCGCTTCTTCAGCTGCTTTTTTTGCAGCTGATGCTTTCGCTTCAGCCTCAGCCCGGTCTCTGGCATCGGCATCGGCTTTTGCTTTGGCCTGCGCATCGGCTTTGGCTTTTTCAGCAGCGTCGGCTTTTGCTTTGACCTGCGCATTGGCTTTGGCTTTTTCAGCAGCATCAGCCCTTGCTTTAGCCTGCGCACCGGCTTTGGCTTTTGCAGCAGCGTCAGCTTTTGCTTTGGCCTGTGCATCGGCTTTGGCTTTTTCAGCAGCGTTAGCTTTTGCTTTGGCCTGTGTATCGGCTTTTGCTTTGGCCTGCGCAT
>NZ_DBUF01000026.1:268424-284428 GCF_002307755.1 Acinetobacter sp. UBA1297 | reverse complement strand
CGATCACTACGTCAAACTCCATCGATTCACGTTCGATGTGTTCCATGTAGGACTCCTCATATCGCTAGGGGGGTGGCCACCGTAATCCTTGGAAAAATTCGGCGCTGCCATGAGTGTTCTTGATTGTGAGACACAAATTGCATAACGTGTCTTAATATAGTTTGGGCTAGTATAGTTTCAAACCTTGATCAAGCCAATTGGCTGAGTCGTATTAATTTCCCGTCAGCAAGGCATAAACCATGGTAAAACAAAATAATTCGCTCGAAGAGCTGAAAGAATCGCCACAAAAAGATGATAAAAACTTACTGAGCCTTGCACAATACATAAAAGATGCACAGCAAAGTCACAAAAGGTCAATTCCTCCAGTTGACCAGTGGCAGCCAAAGCGTTGTGGCAAAATGGATTTAAGTGTAAAAGCCAATGGAGAATGGTGGCACGAAGGTCAATTGATTAAGCGACAGTCACTTTTAGACCTGTTTTCAAGTGTGCTCTGGAAAGAGAATGATCAGTTTTATTTAAAAACTCCGGCCGAGCAGATTGAGATTAAAGTAGAGGATGAACCGTTATTTGTTAATCAGGTGAACCAGATCAAGCTCAATGGTAAACAATATATAGAGCTAACCACTACTAATCAGGATGTGGTAATTGTTGATGAAGATCATCCAATTTTTATGCGTGAATATGAGGGTGAGTTACGACCTTATGTACATGTACGCTTTGGAATCAATGCCCTGATTCAGCGTCAAAGTTTCTATCATTTGGTTCAATATGGTGAACTTGAAGAAAATGCTGAGGGAAAGACTATTTTGCATCTACAAAGTGGTGATTTACACTTGCAATTAGGCACCTGAGGTTTAAGCTTTATAGCTGAATTTCCTGAACTGCTAATAACCCGCATGACAGCCATACAGCCCCTTTATACTCTTGTTAACCCTATGCCACATGCTTCGAAGGATGCACCCATTGGGATCTTTGACTCGGGAATTGGCGGGCTGTCAGTAGCCCAGGAAATAGCCCGGCATTTGCCCAATGAACAGATATTATATTATGCCGATACTGCTCATGTTCCCTATGGCCCGCGGAGTGATCAAAATATCCGTGAGCTGACTGCACAGGCGATTGAATGGCTTTATCGCCAAGGCTGCAAAGCGGCAGTAGTGGCCTGTAATACTGCTTCAGCCTTCAGCTTGGATTACCTGCGTGAGCATTATGGGGAGTCTTTTCCGATTATTGGACTAGTGCCTGCCCTAAAACCCGCAGTATTACAAAGCAAAACAAAAGTCGTAGCTGTTCTGGCTACGCCGGCTACTTTTCGTGGAAACCTGATTAAAGACGTAATTGAACGTTTTGCCATGCCCACGGGAGTTAAAGTTTTACCCATTACCTGTCTGGAGTTGGTTCCGCTGGTTGAGCAGGGGCTACAGATGAGCCAGCAGTGTCTGAATACGCTTAAGAAAATTTTGCAGCCTGTAGTTGAGCAGGGGGCAGATCATCTGGTATTGGGTTGTACCCATTATCCTTTTCTAAAGCCGGCTATCCAGGTCATATTCGGACAACAGCTTACTTTAGTTGATTCCGGACAGGCCGTGGCCCGACAAACAGCCCGTATCCTGATAAAAAATGAACTGCTTGGTGAGCAGACTTCTGAGTCTGAAACCCGGATTCAGTGTTATGTCAGTGGTCACAATGCTGAGAATTTGAAACCTATCCTACAGCACTTAATTTCTCCTACATTGAGCTGGAGTGTTCAAAATCTGAAACTTTAAGAAAGATTGTTGAATTTTTGGTAATTTTTTTAAATTTTATTGGGGAAATTAGCACTCTTGCTATAGTTTAATAAAGTAAGCTGAGCGAAGATAACTATTATGAAAAAATGAGGACATGCCATGCTCGATAAGCGTTATCAAGTATTCATATCGACCTCGGGTAGTGATATGCAACCTGAGCGCATCGTCTTGGCACAAACTCTGGTAGGGATGGGTTTTTTTTCTTGGGGCCTCGAGCAACGCACACCTTTGACCACAGCATTTGCCCGCCGGCAGATTGATGATTGTGATTATGTCGTAATTTTACTGGGTAGCCAGTATGGTGAGCAGTCTGTCTCTGGCGTGGGATATATGCACCTTGAATATATCTATGCAGTAAGCAAGCAGAAACCGATTATTGTCTTTATGCACGAGCAGCCAGAAGCACGTGCAAAAGAATTGCATGATCAAAAACCAGAATTAAGGGAAAAATTTAAAGATTTCCGTAAACAGCTACAACAGGATATGGATCAGGTTTTCAGCTACCGAACTCTGCGTGATCTGGAAATGGCGGTGCGTCTGAATATGCCACAGATGCTTGAACGTTATCCCGTGGTAGGCTGGGTACGGCCGCAAAATACTCAGCGTTTGCAGGATGAAATTGACCAGCTCAAAGAAAAAATTGCCCAGCTAGAAACTGAAATGGGAACACGTGAACATGACCCATTATTGGATTTGCCCAAAGTCGGACCACGTGAGATTTACACTTTTGAGTACCGGTTGCATGCTTATCAGGATGGTAATTTTAAAGAACTAAAGTTGCAGCGTAAATTATCTTGGGCACAACTACTGGCAGTTCTGGGCAATACCTTCAAATCTCCTACTCCGGAAGAATATTTCTCTAAATCTTTAAATGAGTATTTAAATGATACTGGTTTGTCGGAAGCACGCCTTGAAATGCCACGTGCTCATGCCGTTGCACGTTCACAGATTAATATCCGTGCCTTGCACAATATTAAATTACAGATGCGTCAAAATGGTTGGATTATGCCTAGCGGCCGTGATGACCGACAGCGCATGTTATGGAAACTTACTCCTAAAGGCCAAAAACTGATTGAAAATCAGCATACAGATTTTGATCGTATTTACCAATATGGTTCTAGGTATTAATTAATTTTTAAGATATATAAAAAGCTGTTAAATTAACAAGATCATCGCTTTAGTCTACTTTGGAAAACCTGTTATGACGCCTGCTTCTAAAGCTAAAGTCACAATTATTCTGGCCAATCTGGGTACTCCAGATGCACCTACTGTTCCAGCAGTACGCCGTTTTCTTAAACAGTTTTTGTCTGATCAGCGTGTTATTGAGATTCCCAAACTGCTCTGGCAAGCCATCCTCAATCTTTTTGTGCTGCCATTTCGTCCCAAGCGCGTAGCAAAAGCCTATGCCCAGGTATGGAATCAGGATTCTCCTATGCGTGAAGTCCTGTTTAAACAAGTTGAACAGATGCAAAGCCGTCTTGGTAGCGTATATCCACAGTTTGAACTCAAAATCATACCTGCCATGACCTATGGTAACCCGGGTATTAATGAAGTTCTGGCTAAACTTCAGGCAGATCCACAAGATCATATACTTCTTTTTCCACTTTTCCCGCAATATTCGGCGACTTCTACCGCACCACTTTATGACGCAGTAGCCCGCTGGATACCCAAACAGCGTAATCTGCCGGGTCTGACTATTATCCGTGATTATTATCAGCATCCCTTATTTATCGAATCACTGGCAAATAGTGTACGTGAGTTTCAATCTGTATATGGACGTGCTGAAAAACTATTAATGTCATTTCATGGAATTCCACAGCCCTATGCCGATAAGGGCGACCCTTATGCAGAACGTTGCCGGATTACTGCACAGCGCTTAGCTGAAAGCCTGAATCTGCAGCCGCATGAATGGGCCTGTAGTTTCCAGTCACGTTTTGGTAAACAGGAATGGATTAAGCCCTATACTGATGAGCTACTTGCACAGTGGGGTCAAGAAGGTGTGAAATCAGTTCAGGTCATGAGTCCTGCATTTTCTGCCGATTGTCTGGAGACCTTGGAAGAGCTGGCTATGGAAAATGCTGAAACATTTAAGCATGCAGGTGGTGCAGAATATGCGTATATTCCGGCGCTGAATAATCGTGAAGACCATCTGGATTTGCTCACCAGTCTGGTTAAGGCTAATCTTGATACATTAACCCAAACCCTAGCCAACTAGAGCTATATAGCCAGAGGTATACCATGTTGCAAGTCAAAATTGTTCCGGTTACTGCGTTTGCCCAGAACTGTTCCATTGTTTGGGATGCAGAAACTAAAGAAGCCATATTGATTGATGCGGGTGGCGATGCCGAAAAGCTAAAGGCAGAGGTCGAGGCATTGGGCATAAATGTTAAAGCACTGTGGCTGACACACGGTCATCTTGATCATGCCGGTGCAGTAGGAGAGCTGGCCAATACGTGGGATGTGCCGGTAATTGGACCGCATAAGGAAGACCAGTTCTGGCTCGATATGATTCAAGAAGTTTCCGCACGTTATGGTTTTCCTATACCGCAGCCTGTTAAGGTAGACCAATGGCTGGAAGGGGGCGAAACACTTAAACTGGGTAAAAATGAATTTGAGGTACGCTTCACACCCGGACATACACCAGGTCACGTAATTTTCTACAATGCACAGCATGGCCTGCTCTGGACGGGAGACGTGTTGTTTAAAGGTTCGATTGGACGAACTGATTTTCCAAAGGGTAACCATCAGCAACTTCTGGATTCAATCCAGCGGGAGTGTTTTACTTTACCAGATGATACACAGTTTATCTGTGGCCATGGTCCGATGAGTACAATTGGTTTTGAAAAACAACATAACCCATTTTTAGCAGGTAAAGCAGGTTAATCAAGCCAAGAAAGAAGTAAGCTTCTGCTCACTTCTTTCTAAATGGATTGGTAAGAATCTGTTTAGTTTCTAGGCCAATGAGAACTGCAACTGTAGCCAATAAGAATGCAATTAAAATAAGTGTTGTATCTAAGGCATATATACCTAAACCAATAAAAAATATAGCCAGCAATACAAAGATAAAAAATAGAATTTTAAGTAATTGATATAAAGACATAATAAGGAGATAGAATAAAGTTTCTAAAAGAGAAATTATGCATGTTATAACTTGAATTTAAATATATGTTTGGTTTTATTAAGAAAAATATTGAATTAAAAAAGTAAATGTTTAATTTATAACCAGATGTTTAGAGTCTATTGAAATAACATAACTTTTTGTTTAAAAAGCTTAAAAGAATAGATTTTAGATATACAAAGTAGATACATTGTAAAAGTAAAATTAATTTTATGAAGCTTAGTTAAACCTTTATTCCAGCTTTATAGCTACTTTTTGAGTAAAATTTAGGGAAGAAAAAGTATATAAAACACATATAAGTAACTTTTATAAAATATTTAATATAAGGAAATTTTATTATTATAAACTGGTTAAAGAATCCAGTTTGAGCAATAGTATTAGCCAGTATTTATGATAATCAATCTATAAGAGATTTAGCTTTTATCATGCGCATCAGCTTTATTCAAACTATACTCAAACAATATTTAATTTTTTAGATCAGTATATTATAAAACTAAAAAATATAATCAGTAGAGTGATAGAGGTTTTTGGCAGTGGAATAATTCAAAAAGTAGAATATTTATCACTGCCTAAGCAAGTATTTAACTTGATTATTAAGGTGGTAACTATTTTTAAGCAGTATTCATAAAAGCAGTAGACTTATAAATATTGATAAAAATTTATTCATTAATATCTGTAAGTTATTTTATACACTTGTTGGAGCAATCTCATGCAAAATGTTAAAACTAAAAGAACAGAAGTATAAGTGCGTACTGTAGGGCAGCTTGGCTTATATTAGCAACTCGACTGGCTGTATGAGCTGATGCTTAGTCATCTTCAAAACTGGAATCCTGTCGGCTGGGTGAATCCTGTGTTGGTACACGATATTCTTCATTGGCCCACGCACCTAAATCAATCATTTTACATCGTTCTGAACAAAAAGGCCGGAAGTCATTATTTTCCCATGTGGCAGGTTTACCACAGCGTGGGCAAGGGAAGGTACGCTGCTGCATAATCAATATCCTTTCAGTAGAGAGCCTAGGATTATTAGGCAAAGTAATCAGCTCTTGATAGACTTGTGCCAAATTCTCCATAGTTTGATGTGAATATGCCGATTCGTCAATTTCAAGCCCATCGTATGCATGCGCCACGTGATTTTTTAGCGCCTAATCAGCAGCCACTTTGTGTTGAAATCGGGGCAGGTAAAGGAAAACACGCCTTATTATTTAGTGGTCAGTATCCTGAGCAGCGCCTGTTTGCCATTGAACGGACCCGGGAAAAATTTTGGGCCATGCAAAAGCAGCATCAGCTCGAAGGTCAACAAAATCTGACTCCAGTACATGCAGACGCCATTCCATGGATAGTTCATGCTCTGTATCCGGAGCAGGTTGAACAATTCTTTATTTTATATCCGAATCCTGAACCGCATAATCCGGCACAACGCTGGGTAAATATGCCATTTTTTGAATTTTTACTGTCGCGTCTCAAGCCGGAAGGTACCATCACACTGGCCAGCAATATTCCTGAGTATATTGAGGAAGCTGAGCAGCAGTTACAGCAACTTTGGCAGTTGTCCTATGAAAAAGAACAGATTAGACCAGAGTCAGCACGCACACATTTTGAAATCAAGTATCTCGAGCGTGGTGAATCATGCCAGCAATTGATAATTACCAAACATTGTGGTTATTCCACCCGTTTTGATGACTTTTTGCCATTACAGGGAAAAAGTGATGTTGGCTAAACGTATTGCAATTATAGGGGCAGGTCCGGCAGGGTTAATGGCGGCAGAAGTATTGAGCCGGTATGCCTATGAGATTCATGTATTTGAGCAGAAACCCTCAGCTGCGCGAAAATTTTTAATGGCGGGGAAAACCGGATTAAATATTTCTCATGCTGAGCCTCTTACTGAATTTATCCAGCGCTATGATCACCCTGAATGGCTGTATCCCTGGATACAGCGCTGGGATGCACACTGGATTCAGAACTGGATGGCTGAACTCGGTATAGCGTCCTATATTGGTTCTTCTGGCCGAATTTTTCCCGTAGAGATGAAAGCTGCGCCTCTGCTCCGTGCCTGGTTAACACGCTTGGACCAGCAAGGCATACACTTTCATTACCGTCATCAGTGTTTAGGTCTCAAGGCTAAACAGGTGCAACTTCTGGATTTAAAACAACCTGAGAATACGCCTTTTCAGCTGGAGTTTGACGCGATTATTTTGGCCTGTGGCGCGGTATCGTGGCCACAGCTAGGTAGCGATGGCAAGTGGCAGGCTTGGCTTGATAGAGAGCAAATTGAGCCTTTTCAACCTAGCAATGCAGGTGTGGTCAGAACGTGGTCCAGTTTTATGCAACCTTTATTTGGCCAGCCTTTAAAGCGGGTAGAAGCATGGGTAAGCCCTAAACACAGAGCTCAGGGTGATGTCGTAATTTCCCATTATGGTCTGGAAAGTGGCCTTATTTACAAGCACGGACCGGCCTTACGCAAGTTACAGCGGCAACAGCAGCCTGTAACTCTGTATCTGGATTTATTACCCGATGTAGATAACGAACAGTTAATAAAAAAATTACAGTCAGGAAAGCAGTCACTGAGTAATGTCTGGCGTAAGGCGGGCCTAGATGCAGCCAAAGCTGGTCTGATTCGTGAACTGGTCGATAAAACCTTATGGAAAGATCCTGTACAGCTCGCTTGGCAGGTCAAACATTTGAAAGTAGTCCTGGAGGGTTTCCGGCCGATTGAAGAAGCTATCAGTTGTGCTGGTGGTATAAAACAGAATGCCCTGACCGCAAGGCTGCAACTAAAATCAAAGCCACATGTGTTTTGCTGTGGTGAAATGCTAGACTGGGATGCGCCAACCGGGGGCTATTTACTGACAGCATGTTTTGCTACTGGCCGGGCTGCTGGTGAAGGTGTGCATACCTATCTGATGGAACAACAGAGTTCATAGTATGTACTGATAATAGAATTTGTGATGGAGAACTAGAATGAGCCTAAAGGGAAGCTGTTTGTGTCAAGGGATTCGCTATGAAATTGAAACTGAACTTGATGAAATTATTTATTGTCATTGCCAGAAATGCCGTAAAGCCAATGGTACGGCCTTTGCGACCAATGCACCAGTTCCTATACAGCAGTTTAAATGGATACAGGGTGAGAACCTTTTAAAAAAATATCAGTCTTCATCAACGACCGAACGCTGTTTCTGTGGTGTGTGTGGCTCGCCAATTATCAGTATTAAAAGTGATACTCCTGATTTTTACCGTCTTAGAATTGGTACGTTAGATACGCCGATCCAGACGCGACCAGGGAAACATATTTTTGTTGGCTCTAAAGCAGAGTGGGAGACTATTTGTGATGGTTTACCACAATTTAATGAGCGGCCAGAATAAAAAAGGACCATGAGGTCCTTTTTTCAACATTTACCTGGCTTGCAAAACTTCGGCTTGAAACTGTACTTCATCCCAGCCATGTTGCATAAACTGCCGGATATTCTGATGATCTGTACCTTCAGGGGTTGCTAAGACTGCTGCGTAGTGCTCAGCAAATAAAGCTAAGGTCTGTTCCTGACTTAGACTGTTGAGTTTGGCAAAACTCAAGACTTTGGCACTACCCTGATTTTCTGTCGCTGCATTATGCTGTGCGCCGTTACGAAAAGCAGTCGGGTTATGAATATAACGAGAGTCTATATAAGCGATGACATCTGTAAAATTTGCCTGGCCAGCCTGTAGCTGTTCAAGAAGTTCCTGGGCCATAAGTCCTATTCCCTATAAAGAATTAAGCAACCTAGCATAGCGCTTTTATGAGTATTTTTCCTGATTTATGCAGAATTTAACGAGCTATGTGTAGCCTCTCAAGGCAAATTTTTAATGAATATTTTTTGAGTTTGTGGATAAAATAGGGCTTATCCACATCAGCTATATATCATTATGAACTGGTTATTGGTTGCCTGCGGTGGGGCAATAGGTGCAAGCCTGCGTTATGGCATGACATTATCACTCAGCCAGACAGGCAGTTTATTTCCTTGGGCAACCTGGTGGATTAATCTGTTAGGTTGTTTTTGTGCAGGCATATTTTTTGCTATTAGCCAGAAATACGCAGTTCTACAACAGGAAACACGGCTTTTCCTGATGGTGGGTATACTGGGCGGCTTTACCACATTCTCAAGCTTTGGTCTGGAAACTTTTCAGTTGTTGCGACAGAATGAAATAGCAATGGGGCTTGCCTATAGTCTGTCGAGTTTAATCATGGGTGTGCTCTTACTGACAGCAGGATTCTATCTGTTCCAGTTCTTATTAGATAATCGATAAGTAAAAAAGAAGTCTAAGTGGAGGAGAGCAATGACTTAGACTTCAAATAAGAAGAATTCAATTTAAAAATTATTACTGCTTAATTGCTGCGTTTAAAACGTCCAAAACGTTTATTAAAGCTTGCAATACGGCCTTCGTTGCCGACCTGACGAACTTCACCTGTATAGAACGGATGAGAGGCACTCGAAATATCTAAGGTAACGTATGGATAGGTTTTGCCTTCATATTCTTTGGTCTGCTTCGGCTTCATGGTACTACCAATGACAAAATATACATCAGCGTTGGTATCGTGAAATAATACTTCCTGATATTCAGGGTGGATATCTTTACGCATGGTAAACTCCATAGCTAAATGAAATGTTATAATATAACAATATATAGGGGCTTTATAATTATTTTCAAGTCATCACCCTATTTAAATTACATATTCAAACAGGGCAATAGAACAATTTTAAAGTTTATCTTGTTGATCTGAGGCGACCAGTTCTTCAAATAAATCACTTAAATCATCATTTACTTTGAGCTGGATCAAATTCCAGTAATGCCCGGAGATTGTCCGGTTCACCATAAGAGTATCCGGTGAAGGCTTAAACAGGTCCCAGTATTTTAGCGACTTTTTCACCAGTAATACCCCGTCATGATGGGCAGAGTTTTCAGCAAAATCATACTGGATAGTTAATGGTCTAAGTAGCACATCTAGCCATTCTTCATATAGTTCTTTTGGAAATTTTCCTTTTTCTGAAAGTGCATTTAAAGTAATTAACTGGTCTTCAAGCGTATCAATATCATGTTGGCGTGCAGCATTGATCAAAGTTTTAAAGTGTTCAATAATTTCAGTATTTAAAGTCTTTACTCCGCCATAATCATAAACAATGACATGGCCATCTTCACGGAATGCAAAGTTACCCGGATGTGGGTCACAATGAAAACGTTTAAGATAGAAAATTTCTTGTCCTAGCGCGCGGACCAGGCGTCGGCCAAGTTGATTACGGACATCCTGCGGCCAGGTACTGGCAGTTTCTATAGATTCGCCCTGTTCTAGGCTTAAAGTCAGTACTCGACGGGTAGAATATTGTGGATAGACACGTGGGATAATAATTTTTTCATCTAGGGCTTCATGAAAGGTCTTAAACACAGTCAGGTTCTGTGCTTCAATTTCATAATTAAGTTCAGCATTTAGACTGTCTTGAATTTCTGCAAACAGCCGGTCCTGAAGTTTTTTATCGATTTTTAAAACACCCATCAGGCGTAAAGCCAGCCGAACCTGTTTTAAATCACTTTCACAGGCTTCATCCACACCTGGATATTGCACTTTGACTACGACCTGCTCGCCATTAGGTAATATTGCCTTATGTACCTGACCAATTGATGCTGCCGCAAAAGGTTCCCGATCAAAAGATGTAAACAGATTATCAATCGGTTGTCCCAGCTCTTTTTCTAGCTGTTTCTGTATGGCCGGAAAAGGCATGGGAGGAGCCTGACGCTGTAATTTTGAAATGGCCTTAGCCACCTCGGGCGGGAAAATATCTTTATATTGAGATGCAATTTGCCCAACTTTCATGACAGCGCCTTTCATCTCTCCCAAGGTGTTGGCAATCTGAACTCCAATATCTTGAAACAGCTGGCTTCTGGCGGCCTGTTTTTGTTCTTCATCTGCCCGGATATTACGAATAGAATTAGATACACTTCGGGTCGCAATACTGGCGGTCATGCCGGCAAGTTTCATAAAACGCCGGCCGGGCGAGCTTGCATTCTTAGCCATCGGTACTAGACCTCAATCATTAAAATAAAGTGAATGAATTATTTGATCATAGGGGACAATAGAAAAGTTGCCTAGTTGAAATTGTTCAGTTCCTGTAAGAACACATAACAGAAAAAAGCTGATCTTATTATTGTTTATAGATTTACTTTTTAGGTCTTAATTAAACACCTTTATAAAAACAGGCTATCTTTATTTTTAAAGTTAAAAAACCAGCCGGTGTGGCTGGTTAAGAGCATGATGGAAATACGGTTAAACAGTGGAGGTACTTAATTTTAGCCGTTTATTATTCATATAAAGACGTAGCAGCAGAAGAACGCATGCAACGCTCAAACCTACTATTAGTCCGGTCCAGACTCCAGCAGCTCCCATACTGGTAAAACGGGCAAGATAAATACCCACAGGGAAGGCAATTACCCAATAAGCCAGAAGAGTAATCCACATTGGGCCTTTAGTGTCTTGCATTCCACGCAGGCAACCTGCAGCGCTGACCTGCCATGCATCCATCAGCTGATAGGCAATCGCAAACAGGATCAGATATAGGGCCATATGGGTAACAGCAAGATCCCGGGTATAAACAGCGACAATCTCTGAGCGGAAAATCCACATAACCAGCATGGTCAATACTGCAAATACAGTCGCGGTAATTAAACCGAGGTGTTGTACCTTGCGCATGGCATGCCAGTTCTTTTCACCATAATACATGCCTACCCGGATAGTCAGTGCAATGGCCAGGGACATGGGAATCATAAATAGCTGCGAGGTCACGGAAATAGCAATCTGATGTGCGGCCACAACAGTTTCTCCCAGTGGGCTTAATATGATTGCTCCAGTACTGAAAATACTTACTTCAAAAAAAATAGCCAGACCAATCGGGAAACCCAGTTTCAAGATACGCTTGGCCCAGACCGGATTAAATTTTTCCCACTGGCTAAACACCTGGGTCTTGCGGTAAGCACGCCCCTTATAGATGTAGCCCGCTAGTGCAATCAACATCAGCCATTGCAAGATAGAAGTGGCAAAGCCGCAACCGGCGCTACCTAAAGCAGGAATAGGACCCAAGCCGTACATAAAAATCATGTTTAAAGGCACCAAGACCAATAGAGCCAGCAGGCTGATTGCTGTGACTGGACGCGGATAACCTAATGCCTCCGAGTAACCTCTTAGGGCTGCATACATGGTGACTGCTGGCATGCCAAAGCCAATGGCATGGAGAAACAGGCCAGCTTTGGGTTGCAGATTTTCAGGAACTCCAAATAGAGGCAGTAAAAATGGCATCAACTGTAACACCAGCATTGCCAGTATGCCCAGCATGAAAGCCATCCATAATGACTGGCGGGCAATGGTAGGAATATTATTAAAATCGCGTGCGCCGTTGGCCTCAGCTACCAAAGGAGTAGTCGCAATCATAATACCGCTAAACAGCAACATGATTGGAATCCATAAACCGACTCCTACTGCAATTGCTGCCAAGTCAGTAGGAGATAAATGACCTGCCATGATGGTATCGATCAGGCCAAGACCGGCCTGAGCAAACTGAGTAACCAGAATAGGCAACATCAACTGAAAGAGTTTCTTGATTTCAAAGCGTGTAGTGGTAGCAATAGACACTAATTTTACTCATATGGGGTAAGCGGCAGACTAGCGTTGCAGTGTCAGTAATACACCTATGAAAATAACAATTGCACCCAGTAAACGCTGCCAGTTAATCGGATTTTTCTCTACGCCTAACCAGCCAAAATGGTCAAGTAACATTGACATGAGCAGTTGCCCGAAAATAACCAGTCCGGAGAGAATGAGAAAACCCATTTTGGGGGCAGTATAAATGCTCATGCTAATAGCATAAACCCCAATCAGTCCGCCTAACCATAAATGCCAAGGAATCTGGGCAAGTTCATGTAATTGCGGTTTGGGTGCAGACTGCAACATCACCATTACCGCCAGTACAATTGTTCCAATTAAAAAAGAAAAGAAAGCCGGCTGGAGTGGTGAATGCAAATACATACGCATCTGGGTATTTAATGCAGTTTGTATGGTCAGCATTACCCCGATGGCCAAAGTCAGGGGAAATAATAATAAAAGTTGACTCGATATTTTCATCATATTGAATTCATTATTTATTCTCGATGTTACAAAAGAGTGTAGGAGATTTTCATGTGAATTGCGTTAAGTACAATGATGCAGTCATGTTAAAATTGTAAGACGCTCCATCCTTCTCCGAGAAAAATTTTTGAGTAGCCTAGATCCTTCATGTATTCCACTTTCACTTTATATCCATATGCCTTGGTGTGTGCGAAAGTGTCCTTATTGTGACTTTAACTCACATGCTGTACCCGATGGAAAATTATCTCTGGAACTGGAACAGGAATATTTGCAAGCATTGGTGGAAGACTTTAAAACACAGCTCCACTTTGCACAGGGCCGCAAACTCCATAGCATATTTATTGGCGGTGGAACCCCGTCACTGATATCAGCTTCAGGTTACCAGTGGCTGTTTCAGCAGCTAAATGGTTTACTGCCTTTTGAAGAGCAATGTGAAATTACGCTGGAAGCTAATCCGGGAACAGTAGAACATGATCCTTTTGCCGGCTATCTTGCGGCTGGTATTAATCGCTTATCCATTGGAGTGCAGACGTTTAATGAGCAGCATCTGAAACAACTGGGACGGATTCATAGTGTTGAGAACGCTATAAATGCTATACATCAGGCACAAGAAGCCGGTTTTAAACGCATCAATATTGACTTGATGCATGGCCTGCCACAACAAACGCTAGAGCAGGCTCTAACAGATCTACGTCTGGCTGTTGAAAACGGAGCCACCCATATCAGCTGGTATCAGTTGACGATTGAGCCGAATACAGTATTTTTCCGGACTCAACCAGTATTGCCGGTAGAGAGTGTACTAGAGCACATTCAGGAACAGGGTGAAGCATATCTTAAGGCACATGGATTCATACAGTATGAAATTTCGGCATGGCGTAAAGAACAGCCTTCTGCACACAATATGAATTACTGGCAATTTGGAGATTACTTGGCAATCGGAGCAGGGGCACATGCTAAAGTCAGTCTGCAAGACGGAGTTTACCGGTTTCAGAAGACCCGCTTACCTAAAGATTATCTGGCCAAAATACCTGCTGAACACTTACAATTTAAAAAGATTGAGCCTGAAGACATGCCCTTTGAATTTATGATGAATGCCTTGCGTTTAAATGAAGGCGTGCCAGCCCGGTTCTATAAAGAAAGAACCGGTTATGAACTGGAAAAAATACAGGCCAAGCTGGATTCATTACGGCAACGTCATTTGTTTTCAGAAAATACTGAACAACTCGCCTGTACAGCACATGGCCATCTTTTTTTAAACTCGGTGCTTGAAGAATTTTTATAAACAGATCAGGATACAGCGTATTCTTGTTCTAAAGACATGCAGGTTACAGGTAAATACATAATGTTAATTGCGCTCGGAACACTAATTTTTATCCATTTTTGTGCCCTGATCACGCCCGGACCAGATTTTTTTCTGGTTTCCCAAACTGCAATCAGTAAATCTCGGATGGAGACATTTGCTGTGGTGGCAGGTATCAGTGTAAGTGTCATGATCTGGTCATTATTGGCCTTGCTGGGTCTGAATATTTTATTTGAAAAAATGGCCTGGCTAAAACATGCCTTATTGGTCGCAGGTGGAATTTATCTATGCTGGTTAGGCTTTCAGATGCTGCGTTCAGCCTTTCGTAAAGAAGAAAATACCCAGCCTGTACAGATTTCCCTGCCTCAGAGCCCTTTGAGTTTTTTCCTCCGGGGATTATTGACCAATCTGTCTAATCCAAAAGCCATTATATATTTTGGTAGCGTATTTTCACTTTTTCTGGCCAATCCAGCTCTGGATCATGCACATGGGTGGTTACTCCTGCTGGTAACGGTCGAGACAGCAATCTGGTTTTTATTTGTAGCTTTTGTTTTCTCCTTGCCTTCCTTCAAGCGGGCATACCAGCGTGCTGCCAAATGGATTGACGGTATTTCAGGTGGTATTTTTACCTTATTTGGTAGTTATCTTATTTTAAATAAATAATTTTATTTATCAGTAATTACCATGCTGTCTTAAAATAAATTTTCATACCTGAAAAGTCCGGCTTATTGCTGGGCTTTTTATTTTTATAAAAAATAAGAAGAGAAGTAGGGGGAAAAATAGAGGTTGTGAATGGTTGAGTAAAAATGCGTAAGCTTTTAAATCTTACAGGTAATTTTTGCTAATTTTTTTTACTTTCTACAATATTGCTTAACTGAAAGCTCTTTATTTAAGCCTGTTTTTTTACATAAATGCCTTCTAAGCTGAATGTGTACTTAACGAGCGAACAGGAAATCTGACCATAGCGGCAGACTTCCAGAATCACAATATTATTATAAGGAGAATGATGATGGCGACTTCAGATTATGACCGCGATCGTATTAAACATGCATCGGATGATGTAAAAAAAGATTTAAATGCTGATCCAATTACAGGTGAGCCAGGTTCTCATCCAGTAGGAACAGGCTTAGGTGCAACAGGTGGTGCAGCCGCAGGCGCTGCAATTGGTAGTGCAGCAGGACCAGTGGGTACTGTAGTCGGCGGTGCAGTGGGTGCCGTCGTAGGCGGATTAGCTGGCCATGCAGCTGGTGAAGCAATGGACCCAACGGTTGAAGATGCTTACTGGCGTGAAAATAGTATAAATCAGCCTTACTACTCTGCCACAAGAAATACTCATCCGGATCTGGATTATGACCGCGATTATCGTGGTGCATACCGAGTGGGCTATGAAAATCGTTCAGCTTATGGCCCAGATGCGCGTTTTGAAGATGCTGAGCCAGATTTGCGCACTAAATGGGAACAGACTAAAGCTGAATCACGTCTGTCTTGGGAAGAAGCAAAACATGCTTCACGTGATGCCTGGAACCGTATTCGCCATTAATCATATCATTCGGGAATTCGATATTTTTAATATATAATTCCTTTAGAGAATAAAAAAATCCCGGTCAGTGATGACCGGGATTTTTTTAGAATCTTGGTGGGTCGTCCGCGACTCGA